>JAGLGG010000164.1 GCA_023144145.1 Anaerolineales bacterium
TCTTCAGACGCATCTGCAGCCTGCATAACTTCAACATCTACTTCTGTAGGAGTTTCATCTGACGGTACGGGAACTTCAGCGGATTCTGTCTTTGCAGCATCTTCTTCAGTCTGAAGTGACTCCATGGCAGCTTGCCAATCTGACTCAGCGTATTCAGGTGAATCCACCCTCTTCAGGCTCAGCCCAATTCTCCTCCGTTCCTTGTCCACCCTAATTATTCGCAAGGTGAGGGTTTCACTTTCGCTAACAACCTCGCGCGGGTGATCAATGTGCCGATCCGAAAGTTCAGATATATGGATCAGGCCTTCTACCTCATAATCCGACACACCTAGAAGGCTGGCAAACGCACCAAATTTTGTTAGCTTGGTGATCGAGCCTTCTACCAGCTGTCCCTCTTGGAATTGTTCTACAATGGTATCCCAAGGATCTGGTAGCAACTCGCGCAAGCTGAGGCTGATTCGGTTCTGATCTGGATCAATCGCAAGGACCCTCACCTCGACCGCTTGCCCGACTTTTAAAATCTCTCTTGGATGGGATATCCGTTTCCAACTAATTTCGGACGTATGCACCAATCCATCCGCACCACCTATGTCAACAAAAGCACCGAAGTCGGCCAGGCTGATTACATGACCATTGCGTACTTCGCCTGGTTTGAGTTCAGCGATTAAACGTTGTTTGAGTACATCACGCGCTTCTCTTGCGGCCGCACGTTCGGAGAGTATTAGTCGATTTCTTCGTCGTTCTACTTCAATCACTTTGGCTGCGATGGCTTCCCCAACCATCTTCCCCCAACGTTGGTCAGGTGAATCGCCATCGGCCCTCCATCTTCGTGCAATACTCACCTGCGAAGCAGGAATGAAGCCACGAATTCCTCCTAGCTTAACAATCAATCCGCCCTTGTTATAGCCGGAAATAAGACCCTCGAAAACCTCCTTCGAGTCTAGGAGTTCTTGTGCTACGATCCAATCTTTTTCTTCTTCTGCTCGGGAGAGGGAAAGGAGAGTTGGGGTGCCAGTTCGTAGAATGAAAACGGTGACATCAGCTCCAACTTTGAACTCAGCGCGTTTTTCCTCTGGTAGATGCTCCAATTCTCGTCCAGGGATGACGCCCTCTGATTTGTAGCCAATATCTACCAGGATATCAGTATCTGTAACTCGTGCGATTGTACCTGTTCGTATTTCTCCCCTTCGTGGTGAATCCAGGCCATATGTCTTGTCATTCAGAAGCGCTTCCATGGGATTCGAAGTATCTTCCCCGGATTCATTTTCAGGCGTTGTCTCTTGCTCTATAGTCTCCTCGCTACGATCCATTCAGCTCACATTCTCCGAAGTTAGGTGGATGGATTATAAATGACCAGTACGCCTTTGACAACCTTATCGCTTTTAAGGGTATTTTTCATACACCTCAAGCATTAAACCTGGACCTGGTGCTTTGTCAAGGATAAAGATACCAATCATAAACCGGATGACTGCATCCTTGACAAATGCTTATGTTGTTCCGTCCGTTATCTACCCTTTCTAAAGAATAACGTTGGACGGAACACTAGTGTGACTTAGGGTTGGTTAAATGCGCAGTCCACTCTAAGATTACCTCACTGCGGTGCTAAACATTCCCGGGCAATGTGAATTAAACACCACTTCAATGAGGTATAATGCCGCCGGAGGAAATTCAAGTGGCAGTTGTTTACCCCTTTTCAGCAATTGTTGGTCAAGAGAGGATGTGCCGCGCGCTGATTTTAAACGCGGTCAACCCTCGAATTGGTGGTGTGCTCATACGCGGCGAACGTGGAACTGCAAAATC
>JAGLGG010000165.1 GCA_023144145.1 Anaerolineales bacterium
GGTCGATGTTTCCGTCACTACCATCTTATGTGCATGCCTATTTATCGGTCAAAGAACGACACGTTTGTACTCCTGTCTTTCTTTGGCGTTTCAAGATTTCATAATATATTGGCGTCAATCAACCTTTATTATCAAAATTGACCTATGTATCCTTGCGTCTTCATAATTAATTCAGCCCTTCTGAAGCACACAATCATGGCATAAATGAAATCTCACGGTTTGGAGCCATGGTGTTCAAGACTGCAATCGCGGTCCACAAGGATTCCTGATTTCGTGAGCCGTGCGGTCAGCTTAAGGTGATAAGCTGTGTGGACTACGGTTTTTTGAAAACCTTCTCCATATGATTGTCGAATTAGATTCAGGTTCCGATATTTATCCATATCGGAACCCGAAAACGAAGATGGTTATTATGAAAGCTCTGATGTTTTGATAATTACAATTGATTTGGCCAGATATCCAAGCCTTCTTTCCGGGCAACCTTCCATAGGATGTGATCATAGGTTGCCATGGTAATCGTTTCAATTATTGCCTCTTGCCAAATCAAGGCCGCGGCCATATGAACAGCGTCATACCCCCTCAAATCGTAATTGCTTACTAGAGAGTCTGCCCGTGAGACGGTTGCCTCGGTCACGGGTAACCGTTGTACGCTTTCCCATTCAGAGCGAAATTTATGGATGGCCTGTAGCGCGTCCTCTCGATTGATGATCTCCATGCGAGAAGCCCGCATAATTGCAGCAGCTACTTCTGCTCTAGAGATTAGGTTCGTAACAACGGAATCCGCCCTATCAATTAATGCATTTACCTCTGGGGTACCGTCTTCTGCGATATAACGTTTGACGAATGCGCTCGCGTCAAGATAGACGATCATTCTCTCATATCCACAAGAATATCCGACACAAGTCGAGAACTGCGATTAATTACATCTGGCTCGTAATGTTCTAACTTTTTGCCGTTCCACTCTAATAAACCAGCGTTGATCATCATCTCAATTCGATCATCTATGGACGAAGTCTTAGGTATTATCTGTCCGATTGGCTTGCCTCGTTCAGTAATCACAATACTCCGTCCCTTTTTCACTTCACGGAGGTATTTACTAAGCTGATTTTTCAAATCCCTCACGCCTACATACAAGTGTGTCATTTCATTCTCCAAAACACCTTATTGTGGCCACATAATAGCATATGTAGCCACAATAAGCAATCCTTGTCGTCGGTGAATTGTGATTGCTACTTTCATGGGAGCTCGAGGTGTTTAGGGATTATGGAAGGATTTCCGATAGTTTTCAGAACTGCCGTTATGAGGTATTAGCAAATTGAATCCTTGCATTTTCTTCTTATAAATACTGCTTTCTTCCTTTTAAATGGGCAGGTTCCGATATTCATCGATATCGGAACCTGGGCCTATGTCACATCATTGTGTTGAAGCCCAAGATATAAAAGCAAACCAGACGTTGAATTTGAACTGAGGGGATCATTGACTTAATTCTTGAGATCTTCTCGGGACACTATGTGCCCCATCGTTCTTCCCTCACATATTCATTGTGAAAAATCCCATTTTGTTGACTGAAGTATGACAATTTTGGTATTGTAGATGCACTTGGGGAAGAACATCACAATCTCGTTGATTTTTTACTTACTACATAACCTCTGCCCCACAATTGCCATAAACAGGTAAAAATTCTGAGACCATCTAACATGCCGTTTTATGTCACATAACTGAATAATTGCTGGTGCCTCCTCGCGGGTGCTATTCGAGAAGTAGATTTCACAAAGATTCCTCCAGAAGGAGGATACATGAATTTACCACCAGAGAATCACTTAACCAGCCAGACCCTCGGGTACGCACCGCACTCTAAGTCAATTTCTTTGTAATCAAGGCTTAGGATTTAGCAGGTTGATGGCTCGTTAGCTTCAAAGGAGATTGATATGGAGAGAATTCGACTTGCTATGCAAAGCTACATCGATGAGGGAAAAATCGCTGGCATTAGTACGCTAGTTATTCAGGACGGAGAAGTAATCCAATCTGAATGTTATGGAATGCTGGATATTGAAGCAAGAAAACCGCTTCAACCTGACAGCATCTTCCGAATCTATTCACTCACCAAGCCCATCACCTCCGTCGCATTATTGATGCTGGTTGAAGAAGGTCATCTTTCCCTTGATGACCCTATCTCTGCATATATCCCAGAGTTGCGGGATATGAAGGTTTACTCGAGTGCGGCAGATGCTGAAGCTTCGCTAGTGGAAGCGGAACGCGACATTACCATTTGGCACCTTCTAACCCACACATCAGGGCTATGTTATGGCTCTGAAACTATTGACGAACCGATTGAAGACATGTATCGGGAGGCCAAGATTCAATCCGAAATCAAAACGCTGCAAATGTCCTTGGCGGAAATGATCGGCAAACTAGCAAGCCTCCCATTGGCTACCCAGCCAGGGGTAACATGGCGCTACAGCCTTTCCCATGACGTAATTGGTTACCTGATCCAATTAATTTCAGGCCAGCCATTTGATGTGTTTCTCAAAGAACGCATATTTGAGCCGCTCGATATGCCAGACACCGGCTTTTACGTCCGAGAGGACCAACGAGATCGATTTGGGCCGATGTATAGTGGTCCTGAAGAGGGTGAGATTTCGATCATTGACAAGAATGATGACAGCCCATTCCTAGACCCAGGCATCGCTCCCTCCGGTGGGGGAGGGCTGGTTTCCACGATGAGCGATTATTCTCACTTTCTAAATTTGCTTGCCAATGGAGGCAGATGGGGCAACGTCCGATTGTTGGCACAAGACACTGTCGAACAGATGACGACCAACCAATTGACAGGCGACTTATTCCCGGTGCGTTTTAGTGACCCTTGGCCAGGAATGGGCTATGGGCTGGGAGTTGGTGTGCAAGTGGACCATGTACCACAAGATGGTTGGCCAGGGGGTGTTTTCGGGTGGATTGGAGTTAGTGGAACTGTTGCTTGGATCTTCCCCGAACAATCCGTTTCTGTTCTTGCTATGCCACAAGCGGGATTCTATTGGGATGCAGCAGATGCTTGTAGAAAAATGGTTTATGAGGCGATTATTGGTTGACACATCTCTCCGGAGACGCATATTTGCGCATTTATGACAAAAGGTCGAACCTCGCGGAGGACAGGCGACGCGGCATAAGATCTTTTGGCTAGCTAATCACTCGCTGCGCTCACGTTTTGCATTAGTAATTGGAGATCCAAAGTTCGAAAAGTTTGATGGCCACAGTGTTGATGATTATGTTGCTAAACCC
>JAGLGG010000166.1 GCA_023144145.1 Anaerolineales bacterium
AGATATAAAAGCAAACCGGATGTTATTTTTCAGTTGAATGGATCGCTTAATTAGGTGTTCCCTTCCCAAGTGTTTTTGTCAATCCAAAACGCGCCCATTTGATCATCGAAAATACAGTCAGCCATGACTAAATCAAAGTGGAGAATGATCTCCTAATGAAATCGATTTTCTTGAAGAATCTGAGAACCTACATTTTTCAACTTTCCAGAAATTAAGCTCTATCCTTTAGTGATAGTTTTGATTAGTCGCGTTTTCGACAATAAAATTTCAAAGGACCAAGAGCTGCGAGTTTGGTTTATTCTAAATTATCCCTTGAAAGACCCTGATGTTTGACAGTTAGTATAAAATCTTTTATAGTTTCTATAGTTTGGTATAAAAACGTCTATAGATTCTTCTTCTATCTAAATATCATGGGGGTAAGAGAAGCGGTCGTGGCACTCTTATAAGCGCATCGTAGCTTTGGCTTGCCCCTATAAGATTCCTCATCCCCAGCTCTCCAGTTAAAAATATTATTTGTCAGAGATTCGAAGTCATTCCTGGAGGTATTGAATGAACCCGGACGAATTCCTCGAACTTGCAGAGAACCTCGTGGATATGGGTTCTGAACAGGGTGTGACGCTGCGCCTTCTCGGTTCTCTGGCGGTGATCCACCACATCCAAGATCGCGATAAGCTGCTCAATCTGATCGATCGAGTCCCAACTCATGATATTGATTTTATGGGCTATTCTAAGGAACAAACACAGGCCGATCGAATGTTCATCAATTTGGGCTATGAGGTTGATCCTTCTGTTGCCTACAGCTTGGAATACGGCATTCAGCGTCTTATCTATCATCATCGAGAAAATGAAATTATGGCCGAGATCTTCCTCGATCAACTTAGAATGTCGCACACATTGGATTTTCGCGGACGACTCGAGTTGGATAACCCCACCATAAGCTTGATCGATTTGCTCCTAAGCAAGCTACAGATACAAGAAATTACCGAGAAGGATATTAAGGACATCATTGTGCTCTTATCAGAACACGATCTCGGCTCAGAAAGTCGAGAGTCTGTAGACCTACCACATCTCCTTGTAGTCACGAGTGATGATTGGGGCTTTTACTATACGGCGAAGACCAATCTTGACATTGTGAAACAGTGGTTGGGGAAAGTCGATGTACTTGAAAGCTCTATGAGCCAAGATATTGAAACCAAATTGAATGAAATCGAAAAGAGCATGGAAGAGGCTCCTAAAAGCTTACGATGGAATTTGCGCTCGATCATCGGCACCCGCATGAAGTGGTATGAACGCGTGGGTGACGTTCATAACATTCATGCGTAAATCGGAATTCTGGGCATGCGCATAGGATGATCTTGTTACACGGGAAGAAATTATCGCAATCAGAGTGAGAGGTTCGCAGATATGACAAGTGGGAAGCTTGAAGCTAAAGTCGTCATCCTCACCGGCGGAACTTCCGGAATTGGTCGAGCTGCTGTTAGGCTATTTTGCCGGGAGGGCGCCAAGGTGGTTATTGGCGCCAGGAACGAAGAAGCGGGAGCAAGCGTAGTCCGAGAAGTGCAGGAAGAAGGCAGGGGCGAAGCGCTTTTCATCAAGACTGATGTTTCCGTACCTGAGCAAGTCGAGAATCTCGTAAACGAGGCCATCAAGAGTTATGGCCGTA
>JAGLGG010000167.1 GCA_023144145.1 Anaerolineales bacterium
CATGGGCTGAGGCCGGCGCAGGTGCCGTTGCCACCCAATCCTATGCCAACACCACCTTTGGCCCAGAAGGACTGGCATTGATGAAAGACGGGCTTCCCGCATCGCAGACGATTAAGAAACTTATCGCAACAGATGAGGGACGCGATCAGCGCCAGGTTGGAATGGTCGATCTAAAAGGAAACGCCGCAACTTATACTGGTGAAAAATGCTTACCCTGGGCAGGAGGGCAAATTGGAGAGCATTTTGCGGCCCAAGGGAATATTCTCACCGGTCCTGAAACAATTGAAGCTATGCTAGATGCATTCGTTAATACGCCCGGTGATTTACCCAGGCGCCTCTTCAAATCCCTGTTGGCAGGGGACCGTGCTGGGGGAGATCGTCGCGGTAAACAAAGTGCAGCAATTTTTGCCGTGAAAGAAAAAGGCGGGTATGCAGAATTCAATGACCGCTGGCTCGACTACCGTGTCGACGACCACGAAGACCCGGTCGCTCGATTGGGTGAATTGATCGAAATGCATTACTTGTATTTTGAAGAGAGCCCCCCGGAACATCAGATTGAGATCGCCGGTGAGATCGCCGAAAAACTACAGAGAATCGCCTCAAAATTAGGCTACTATCAAGGCGAACTTCATGGGCAATATGACTCTGCCACGCGCGAAGCTCTAAGAAGTTTCATCGGAAATGAAAACTTTGAAGACCGCACAAATTTTGAAGCTGGGAAAATTGACCAGCCGGTGCTGGATTACTTGCTGAAGAAATTCGGCTAAAAGATCACCCGCTGCAGACTTCACCAAAGAACGATTTTTTTGATGGCGCACCCTCGCTACTCTTAGTGCAAGTTAGCTTTGAAAGAAAAACCCCCAAACACAAACCGACACGCATTCCCTTAGGCAATTGAAGCTTGCACATTCATTTCTCTTTGCCAGACATGAAGTGGACTTGTGTTTTGGTAGTGGTATGATCATTTCTGAGATTGGGTGGATGAGGCAGGTCGCATGACTCACGATGTTGTTTTTACAGCAAATCTCGGACTTGACCTTTACTAAGAAGCATTCGGAGTAAAAAAACCATAATGAGCAGACACCATCTAGGGAATGCATCGATACAGGGCGTGATTTTTGACATGGATGGCGTACTTTGGCGTGGAGAAGACCTGCTGCCTGGTGCGAGAGACCTTCTAAGATATCTTTCAGACACTCAAATACCTTATGCCTTTGCGACGAACAACGCCACCAAAACACCGGACCAGATCAGCGCCGAAGGTCAGATGCGAGGCTTGGAAATGAGTTCGCATCAGGTACTCACATCGTCGATGGCCGCAGTTTCACTGGCTCAAACTCACCTGCAAGATGGCTCAAAGATTTTCGTGATCGGTGAGCAGGGATTAATTGAGCCATTGTCAAAAGCAGGTTTCGAACTGCTGCCATCCGCAAATGGTGCCCTGGGCGTCGTTGTGGGCCTCGATCGTGAGGTTTCTTGGGACAAGCTCTCAGAAGCAGCGTATGCCATTGAGAATGGTGCATTTTTTATTGGCACCAATGCTGATCTTTCGCTACCCACCGAGAGGGGATTCGCCCCTGGGAATGGCGCGATCCTTCAAGCCCTCGAAGTAACCACAAGTGTAAGTCCTACAATTGCAGGCAAACCTGACCCTCTCCTCTTTCAACAGGCCCTTGAAAAACTTTCGCTAAACGCTGAGAACACCTTGGTCATAGGAGACCGCCTGGAGACCGACATCCTGGGTGGCATTCGAGCTGGGATCCAGACTTCGATGGTACTAACAGGTGCCTCGACAGTTGCAGATCTCGAGCGTTCTACATTTCAACCAGATTTCATCTATCAAGACCTGGTCGAACTACATCGAGACCTTTGGGGCACTATAAAATGACGGATAAAGTTCTCGTTTATGACCTGGATCTGGATCAACTTATTGGATTATTTGGTGAATGGGATGAACCTAAATACCGTGCCGCACAAATTTGGCATGATCTATACAAACAACTCCAAAACGACCCTTTAGATTTTTCAACCCTCCCTAAAGGTTTACGAAACCGTTTGGTCCGAAATGTTTTATTTCGCTCCCTTTCCAAGGAGGCGGAAAGCATCTCTCGGGACCATCAAACCCAAAAGGTACTTTTCAACACAAAATCCGGATACAAGATTGAAACTGTGCTGATGCAGTATGAACGGCGTCGAACCCTTTGCATCTCAACCCAAAGTGGTTGTGGAATTGGATGCGTCTTTTGTGCTACCGGGCAAATGGGTTTTCAGCAAAATCTTTCATCTGGGGAAATAATCGAACAGGTTATTTACTTTGCACGCCAACTTGCAGACCACGATGATCGACTCACTAATATCGTTGTGATGGGAATGGGTGAACCATTTCAGAATTATGATGCCACCATGGCCGCTATGGACACTTTGAACCATCCGGAAGGGTTTAATTTCGGCGCAAGGCGTATCACAATTTCCACTGTTGGTTTAACGCCTATGATCGAGCGTTTTACCAAGGAAAAGAGACAGATTAATCTTGCAGTCTCTCTTCATGCCGCTACGAACGATCTCCGGGATGAATTGGTTCCAATTAATCGACAGTATCCCCTTGAAAATTTGATCGAAGTCTGCCAGGAGTATGTTTCTCACACTGGCAGGCGAATCACCTTCGAATGGGCCATGATTGAGGGGGTAAATGATGATCTGGCACAGGCACATTCACTCGCTGATCGTATTGAAAATTTTCTTTGCCATGTGAACCTTATCCCCCTGAACCCCACCCAAGGGTTTCTTGAATCTGCTTCCTCCATGTCGAAGGTGACATCCTTCCAAAATTATCTACATTCCAGGGGAATTTCCTGTACGACTCGCACTCGTCGTGGAATTGAAATTGACGCTGGCTGTGGGCAGCTCGCGACGAAATGACCCAAACTGAACCGCAGTTGGATGTAAAATTCCGAACCTAACCTCGTCAGTGCAAAAACTAAATTTCATCCTCTTCACCGTAGGTCAGGTTTCAAGGTGAACATTGTTCACCCACCTGACTGGTTTTTATTGGTTCCGCCGGGTGGGTATGGAAACCCACCCTACACTTTTTCCTCAAGACCGGAGGTCAGGTGCGCGAGCTACGCTCACCTTGAACGAAGTTCACCCACCTACCCTACTTTTTTTGATCCTATCTCGATAAACAAAAATGGGCGACTGTGACGTGCATTAGCACGCGTCGCCCATTTAATACTCTCAACGAATTAAATCATTTGTGACTAATCAATCCTTAATATCCAAGGTCCAAAGGAATTCCCCTCCGCTGTCCAGCCTGAGTTCCCTGTCCCTATCGATCGCATCTCCCACCAAACCAAGTGATCATAGCATGCCGGACCGTTCACGACTTCAAGGATATCAATATGTGTGATGGAGGAGATGATTGTCCCTGTGAGCCCTGGTTCTGATCTCAATCGAATTGCGAATTCAATTCCTTGATCCAGGGTCGCATTATCACCCACCTGAAGCTGAGAAGGTGGAGCATTGTCACAAGGCAACCAGGTTCCTTCATCTTCTCCTTCTGGAACTCCAATTGCAGTCGGCGTCCATGCGGGAGGCAGCTGAATTCCATCACCAGAACCGCCATTTGCCCCCCCGCTGCCATTACAGGCAGCAAGAAATATGCAGAAAAGTCCCAAAATTAACATCATTCTTTTTGTCATGCGAGTATTTCTCCTACCAGGAGCCTCAATCTCACCACGTTTTGAGACGTGATCTCACATAATTATATGTGACTCTTCGTCGACGCAATACCCTGGTTCGGAATATGAGTCATTTCACATTCCCATAGTGGGCATAATTGTAATTTATGCATCCCATCAACTCAACTGACCCTTAAGAGCCATTTAAGACACTGTCTTTTAGTGTAATGTAAATTGTCGATGTTTTCTGTCAATTTACACCTATACAGAATACGTTCTGCAGAAATATAGGGCGGCTGAATTCCACTTAACATAATAATATATCGGCATACCGCCTATTCGAGCCCAAAACATCGCTCAGAAAAAGGGTCTCCTTGTCAATTGCACCTTGGAAAGGTATCATTGGCGCGATGAGCGAGCCAGAAAGACGTGGGCTCCTTGCTCCATCGATTCTTGCAGCTGATTTCACCCGTCTTGGCGACGAAATCGCATTGGCAGAAGCCGGCGGAGCAGATTGGATCCACGTCGATGTTATGGATGGCCACTTCGTGCC
>JAGLGG010000168.1 GCA_023144145.1 Anaerolineales bacterium
GTGAAGAGCGGTGAAGATATCCGAAGCCAGGGCATTTTTTATTCCCTGGAGGCAATCGGCATCATCAGGCGAGTAGGCGATGAGGAAATGATCCAGACCTGCTTGAGATAATGATTCGACATACTCGCGATTCGAGAGTCGGCATCCATCCGTGAGTACGCCAGTAACTTGCCCGAGTTTTTCTGCGTATTCAACGAGTTCGATCAGGTCTTTCCGACGTGTTGGCTCTCCACCGGTGAAAATAACATGGGGTATCCCTGCCTGCCATGACTTATCAAGAATTTGCTTCCATTCCTCGGTGCCAAGCTCACGATCAACCTTATCACGCGCCATCGGATCCATTTCTCCGTCTGGATTGGTGGTGTAGGTTAGTGCAACATCCAGGCGATAGGGTGCAGATGGAGCCTTCGCATAGGGGCTTGTACGATCGAGATCGAGGTACAACACCGGATCTACATCCGGGTTGGTGGCAATTGTGAGGATTTTCTGGCGGAATTCATCATAATGTTCGCGTGCCTGCCGTTTACTCACTCGAAATCGTCGTGACACAGCTTTGGCCGCCTCATCAACAGAAGCCCCTTTTACGAGCTGCATAGCGTAGGCTGTTGCAGTTGGGTTAAGATGAAGCACAGTTGCAGCATTCACGATCAACAAGCCCTGATCCTCAGCTTCCACTCGAAGATGAAGACGATAGGGGATAGGATCATCTTCCGGAGCCAAGTAATGATAAACGCCAGGTTCAAAGGGTTCTGCATCGACTCGTCTTGAAATCCATTCAGAAAAATACGAGGTCATCGGCTTCTTCCTTTTCGATCGTAGGGATTCAGGATATAGGGATCTCCGATTGAATTGGGATGAACGGTGTTTCGTGAGTAAGGGACAGGGGACAACCACCGCCGCATTCTTGTAAGAAACCACAATCCGTACACTTTTCTGGAGCGTATTTTCTCTCTCTCAGCCAGAGGCATAAATCATGGTTCCAGATCTCATCCCAAGGATCTCGAAGAATGTTACCAACAGGCTGATAGTACGATTGGCACGGAATCACATCCCCGTTGGGCTCAATACACATGTTATACATCGCGGCAGTACAACCCTTAACGCCCAACTCCAATTGCATTGGGTCGAAGTGGCAATATTGCGTTGGGGTATACCAGATCAGCCGTTGTCCATACTCACTCGTTTTTGCGCGTACCAGCTCTAATATGGGCTCCAAGCTATTTTCTGGAAGTCCAGTTCCAACAACCTCACCTGAGCCTGCATAAATCAGCGCGTTGCATCCAACCGTGGCAACGCCAAGCTCAGCCAGAAAATCCAGCGTTTGATTGAAATAGGGCGCATTTTCTTGAAGAAGCGTGCTATTTGTCATCACATAAATTTCGCTCTCAAGTACATTCCGAATTCCCTGGACCGTTTGCTGCCAAGCGCCCTGAGAGCCGACCATCTGATCATGAATCTCAGGTCTATGAGATTCAATAGTTATTTGGACGTGATCTAGCCCAGCCTCAACCAATGTTTCCACATACTTTCGATTCGACAGTCTTCGGCCGTTGGTCAACAAACCTGTTATTTGCCCTAGCTCTTTCGCATGCGAGATCAATTCCGGGAGATCTTGAGCTAAGGTTGCTTCTCCACCGGTGAAGCAGATGTGAGGGATGCCAATATCCCACAGTTGTTCAAGGATCTGGAGCCATTGCTCTGTTTGCAGCCCTGGAAAATCTCTCGCCCTGGCATTGTAGCAATGGGCGCAATCGCAATTGCAGCGGTACGTAATTGCCAGATCCATCCTATAGGGGGCTTGTGGCATCTGACTGAAGGGGGGCAGGACATCCAACTCAAGTTCGTGGATTGGGCAGGCGCCATTGGGTTGGATCAGTTCATCCAATTGAGATTGAAGGCTGGCTAA
>JAGLGG010000169.1 GCA_023144145.1 Anaerolineales bacterium
TGCATCCCATAGTACAAGTGACGTCTATCCGTTTCCTGGATTTGATGGACCAGATTCTGATGCTATCGCACAACTGACCAGAAATACTTCAGGCGTAACGATGAGTTTGCATACTTCGAACCTCGAGCCAGGAGCAGCTTATACAACCTGGTGGGTGGTATTTAATAATCCCACTGCTTGCTTGTTTCCAACCGGAATTGACGGTAATTGTGGAGAAGGCGACATCTTCTTAGCAGATGGATCTCCCAATTTTTCCCAATGGGAATCAGTCCAGATCTCTGTTCTTTACGCAGCTGGTCATGTGATAGGCAAGAACGGTAGGGCTAACTTTGCTGCTAGCCTTTCTGAAAATGACACAACGGGATCATTGTTCGGCCCTGGTTTGATAAACGCTGAGCTGGCGGAAATTCATATCATAGTTCGCTCACATGGAGCTCCTATCCCAGGCATGGTCCCCGAGCAAATCCATACATTTGGTGGCGGCTGCACGCCAGCAACAGGGGGCACCGTCGATGACGGGAATGATTGTGCTGATCCCCAATTCGCGATCTTTTCACCCTAAGCACACTTTCTAATTAATAGAAACTCGGATATTGGGAAATTTCTTCTCATCAAGGCATGATTTTTCAAGAATTGGGAGATAAATATCTGGGAGGCACCTCAAAAATTGTCTTTGAGGTGCCTTTTTCTCCTCGGACGGTGTTCCATGCTCCACCCGCCGCCAGTTACTCAAACCGTTAGGCGGCGGTTCGAAATTCTACTGCTGCAGAGGAGAAAATTATGGCAATCAGAAGTGATCCTGAAGGTAATGAAATTCGCGCCTTATTCGATATGGCGGATTTCAGTGAGAAACATATCCTGGAGATCGGCTGCGGTGACGGCCGAATGACTGCGCGCTACGCGGAGATTGTGGAACATGTGACGGCTATTGATGCATTTGAAAAGTCCATCCAGCGCGCTAAAGCAATCTTGCCGGATACGCTGCGCGATCAGGTCGAGTTCCACAACATCCCTCTAGAAGACTTTGCCGCTGCAACCGAACCCGCCGTGTTCGACCTTGCGGTTATGGCCTGGTCACTATGATGAATTGAACATGAGGGCATGGTTCATGCCCTAGAGGATATTCACCGCTTATTGAAATCTGGTGGCATTCTAATCGATATCCACCCTGAACCAGAAGGGGCTATCATCAAAGCTCTTCAAGGGGATAGAATCTTATTCTCCGAGCGAAAGCGTGAGAACTGCAGTGAGGATGTTCTTTCCGCCGAAAACGCGCTCACTGAAGTTGTTGAGCGCGATCTCTTTTCCGTTGATCGGTACGCTGAGTTTGACTTCCTTACTTATGCCTCATCAGTACCCGAACTTCGCGCCTATTGGGATGAGCAAAACGAGTACGAGGATGAGCCCAAGGATGAGGCTGCGATTAAACGAGAAGAAGATCTGTACGGTCAAGTTGAGCAGATCATGCAGGCCTCCAGGGCAGAAGTAGCAGTTGCAATGTATGAAAGGGTGCGCATCACAAAGCTTAGACCGGTGAGAAATTGACAAATTATTTTAATTTCATGAGCAACGCCTAACCACTTGCTGGAACAAGAGTGGAGAGGTTGATGTTATTCATTAGAACGATTCAGCTCATTTTTCTATTTATCAGTATGTAAAGGAGATAACTATGATTATTGTGCGTGATGTTTTCCAGGCAAAATATGGTAAGGGAGGCGATTTGGTAGCTCTCTTTAAAGAAGCTAAAGATAACTGGACTGTCCAGTATTCACCTCGCGTACTAACAGATGCAAGTGGTCAGTTTTTTACCGTTGTCACCGAAGAGCAGTATGAAGATCTGGCTGAATTTGATCAAAAGTCTGCTGAAATATTTTCCACGCCTGAGTTCGGTGATTGGTTCGAACGCATGACCAAGCTGGTCGAATCTGGCCGACGTGAGTTCTACAACATAGAAATGTAATGGGCTGTGCTGGCTACTTAACGTGTCCACCAAGGTGAAGGGAATATTATCGACCAAGAACTATATTCTCCCTTTATGGATCTCAAGTCCATCATGGACAAGCATCAAATTTCTAATAACATATGGTTCGAGTTGGGTCCAATACCGCCCACAAATATATAACCATCCCGATCAAAGATAATCGGGATGGTTTCGGTTTACTTATCTGCTGTTGGTCACGCTCAGGGGCAGATGCAATAAGGA
>JAGLGG010000017.1 GCA_023144145.1 Anaerolineales bacterium
ACAGATGAATTCATCTCTTGGCAATATAGATAACACCTCCATCAAAGATGCTCTTAATCGGGCTTTTGATAGTGCGCTGATTGTTAGGCAATCCTCTCCTGATGTCTTGAGGCTCGAGGGATCAACCTCCCTCGATTTGCTCAATCGAATGTCAACCAACGAATTGATAAACATGCCAATCAATTCAATACGTGAAACTGTGCTGACCAGTTCACATGCACGCATAATCGATCGCATCCATGTTATCCATCAAAAGAATGAAGTGTTGCTCCTGACCAGTCAAGGTCGAGGCGAAAATGTCTTAATTTGGCTCCGGCAGCACATTTTCTTTCAAGATGACGTTCAAATATCGCTTATGCCCTCAGACTGGTCATTCTGGGGAGTCTATGGACCTGATGCCGAGAAGGTCATTTCCGTGTATTTCCCCGAAGACGACATACCTGAATTTAATCGAATCCTAGCTTCGAACGGAGCGATCATCTGGAGATCTGAGAGACCCATCCCGGGGATTCAGTTGCTAGTAGATCCGGTATTCGGGAATGAAATCGAAAACAAACTGTCTGCAAGCGAGGGAATTAGATCGGACGCATATGCCTATGAAATTATTAGGGTCAAGGCTGGTTTTCCCCATTCCCCAAATGAAATTAATGAAAACTACATCCCCCTTGAAGTGAATTTATGGAATGCAGTTAGTTTTTCTAAGGGATGTTATGTCGGACAGGAAATCATTGCCAGGATGGAAAGTAGGGGAAAGCTCGCACGAAAATTGGTTGGCCTCCAATTGAGCGAACATGCACCCATTGGTTCCTCCATATTCCACGGCAAACGCAATCTTGGTGCCCTCACCAGCGTCACATTTTCACCTGATGAAGAGTGGATTGGTCTCGCTGTCATAAAAACGATCCCCGGAGATGCGTCTGAAGCCACTGTCCTCATTGGTGAATCGCATGTAGGTGGCAAGATTGTTTCATTTGTCTAGAAAGTAAATGTTAATTTGTCGATTAGTCAATATGTGATGGATAAACAGGAATTTGGAATCAGGGAGCAGGTATCAGGTTCAACAAGCAATTCGTCGGGTCTCCTGCCTGGTCCCTGATTTCTGATACCTGATCACTTGGTTCAAATAAACCCCACCTCGCAGTTCACGCGTGTATAATCTGCCCATGACAAAACCAAAGAGCATCCTTTTTGTTTGTTTAGGCAACATCGTTCGTAGCCCACTAGCGGAACACCTTTTCCGGCATCTGGCTGATGGTTCTGCTGGGTTGGATGGGATTCAAGTCGGTTCCGCGGGAACCTCCTCGTATCACATAGGAGATGCTCCAGATGCAAGAATGCGTCGAACCGCCGAGTTGCACGGTCTGAAATACACAGGACGGGCGAAACGCGTGTCACGGGAGGATTTGGTATCCTACGATCTCATCATTGCAATGGATCAGGATAATTATGATGTCTTGTTTGCAATGATGAATTCACCACATGATCTCTCTAAACTACGACTCCTTAGAGAATTCGATACGGATGGAGATCATAACCTCGATGTTCCAGATCCCTACTATGGAGGACAAGAAGGTTTTGAGACGACGTTTCAGATAGTGAAACGCTCTACCGAAGGACTCATCAAAGCCATCCAAGATGGGGCGTTATGAACCTTCCGAATGCTGTCAGCACTTGGATTGAAGATCACGGATACGGAGAAATCAGTTCAGTCACACCAGTCGGTGGAGGATGTATCAACAATGGTGTTCGGGTAATATCGAACACTGGGGATTCTTTCTTCGTAAAGCTCAATTCCAATGCCCCGGATGATATGTTTTTGCGCGAAGCGGAGGGGCTCCAGGCTCTCTCGATTGAGAATGCTCCAAGAGTTCCGGTGCCACACCTCACGGGAAAGACTTTTTTCCTCCTGGAAGACTTAAACCCCGCACGCTCAAAGTCAGATTACTGGGTCAATTTTGGACGAGAGCTGGCCAGCCTGCACGATCACACCAATGAAAAATATGGATTTGGATCCGATAACTACATTGGAAGCACTCCACAAATAAATTCATGGCTACACGACGGCCATGAGTTTTTTTCAGTAAACCGGCTAACACTCCAAGCAGATCTAGCGAAACAAAGGGGTATTCTTGAAACTCGGGATTATGAGATGATCGAAAAGTTAAACCTCAAGCTACCCGAACTCGTTCCCCAGCAACCTGCCTCCCTGCTCCACGGTGATCTCTGGTCTGGAAATGCGATCACCGACAGCGATGGAAATCCAGCAATGATCGATCCTGCAGTGCATTTCGGATGGGCGGAGGCGGAATTGGGAATGACCCAACTGTTTGGTGGATTTCCACATGCATTCTATGATGCCTATGTTGAAAAACGCCCTCTTCCGAAAGGTTGGAGAGAACGTCTACCCATTTACAACTTGTATCATCTTTTAAACCATGTAAATTTGTTTGGGTATGGATATCTTGGGCAGGTGCGCGCTATACTTCAACGATTTGAATAATTTAAGAGCAAGACTCCACTGAAAAAGGTCAATCGTAAGAAGATGACCTGTATATGTGGGTCCAAGGAGCTATAGAATGTCCTATCGATATGCAATTTTCGGATCTGGCCGTCAGGGAACAGCCGCAGCTTATGATCTCGCTCGATTCAGCGATGCTCAAAAAATCTTCATGACCGATATCGACGAGCATCAGGCGTCACATGCAGCCGAAAGAGTGAATAAACTTATCGGGCATGAGATTGCCACGCCATTGCAGTTGGATGTGTCAGCGTATGGGGCTGTAGTAACTTTCCTAAAAGACAATGCAATCGACGCTCTTGTCGGAGCAACACCCTATTTCCATAATCTCGATCTTACCCGAGCCGCGATTGAAGCAGGGGCTGGAATGACCGACCTGGGCGGAAACAGCGATGTCGTAAAATCGCAGATCGCCTTATCGTCCCAGGCAGCAGAGAAGGGAATATCCATCGTCCCCGATTGTGGACAGGTTCCCGGCATGGGGACGACTTTGGTCCTTTATGCCATGGAGCAGTTGGATGAGCCCCGAGACGTTTTTATGTGGGATTGCGGACTGCCTGTTGAATCTGAGCCGCCTTGGAATTACCTGCTAACCTTCAATATTGGGGGGTTAACCAATGAATATTTCGGCGATTGCTTATTTATTCGAGATGGGAAAGCTGTTAGCGTGCCCGTTTTGGATGAATACGAAACGCTAGAATTGCCTGAACCGATTGGAACACTAGAGGCGTTCACGACTGCAGGAGGCTTCTCGACGGCGTCGAACACTTTTGTGGGGAAATTAAGGACCCTGCAGAATAAGACTCTTCGCTATCCCGGAAACTTAGCCTATTTGAAAGTGATGCAGAATTTAGGCTTATTAGATCTTGAACCAATCGAAGTCGATGGGCACAATGTTGTCCCCCGACATGTTTTACATGAACTTTGGGAACCTCAAATTCGGGCGGATGAAAACACTCGCGACTTCATTTTTATACGAATTTTGGCTCAGGGCATAAAGCATGGCCGAGAAACTGAGGCAGAGGTTGACCTTCTTCACTACTTCGACGACAAAACGGGGTTCAACGCAATGGAGCAAGGTACAGGTTGGCATGCTGCCATCCTCACCGGTGCAATCGCCAGGGGCGAAGTTGAGAGGGGCGTTATTCCACTCGAAAATGCGATGAGCGGAACCACTTTTGTCGAACATGCTGCTAAACGAGGGTTTGAGGTGAAGGTGACGGTAAGAGAGATAAACTAAAGTTACTTAGACGTCGATTTGTCAAT
>JAGLGG010000170.1 GCA_023144145.1 Anaerolineales bacterium
AGAAGACCGATTTTTGGCAAAACACATACTACGGCTTTCAAAGGGATGATGGGCACTGCCTTTTATCACGACACTCCGGTGATATTTCCATTTTGACACATGTAGAATTTCGCCCTCAAGAAAAGTATGATCAATGCGGGTTGATGGTGCGTGTCAACCGAGAGAATTGGATAAAAGTTTCCACTGAGTACGAGAGTGAGGAAAGTAGTCGTCTCGGCTCGGTCGTCACAAACCTGGGATTTTCTGATTGGGCTACGCAGGACATTCCCTCAAGTTACAGCGAAATGTGGTATCGGATAAGTAAAAATGGAGGCGATTTCTTGCTCGAGAATTCATATGACGGCCAAAACTGGCTACAACTACGCATCACTCACTTACATCAGATGACTGAGCAGTTTGAAGTAGGGGTGTACGCATGCAGCCCGATAGGAAAAGATTTCTGGTGTAGGTTCAGGTTGCTGGAGATTTCAAGAAACGAATGGTTCCATGAGGGTGAATAATCACAGTTTTAGATTAGAAGGAGAAGGTGTTATTACGAAGCGAAGTATGTTGCTGGCTGCCCAGAGTATATTGACATTCTCCCTTTACAATTGTTCAATCTAAAAGGATTCTAAAATGCAAAATATTACTTTTCCCGAAGATTTTATCTGGGGCACGGCTACCTCTGCATATCAGGTGGAGGGTGCTTACATTTGGAAGGATAGTGCGTATGCTTTCCAGTCCTACATAAAGAATAATGGCTTCGATCTTTGATTTTATGAGGACACAAATAGCAGGCATAAACAGCGGTTCAAGGCCGTCAGGCGAGCTTATAATTTCGGTCGCGGCCAAAATCTCTTGGAAGTATTATGGTTGATAAAAGACCAATGATCTACACTGATGGTGCATGGGAGCCTAATTCTGGGCTGGGGGGATATGGTATTGTGCTGCCTTACGGGGGCAAGAAAAAGGAACTTTCCCAAGGATATTTTCTTACAAAGAATAATCGTATGGAACTAATGGCAGCGATTGCTGCATTGGAAGCCCACACAAACCCAGCTTCGGTCACTTTGTATAGCAACTCTAATTACCTTGTTGATGCAATGACACATGGCTGGGCAAATCCTTTTCCTGTTGATGTTTAAGACGGGAGGGCGCCCTTCTTCACAAAGTGGGTCTGTTCTGATAAGATTCAATACAGCAATGAACCGACCTCGGCGTCTATAGGCCGGGGTCTTTGTTTGCGATACGCAAACGGTTTGAGGGTTTGTAGGGATATGAAGGTAGAACGAAAAGAGCTACGTAATATTGCATTAATTGCGCACGTCGACCACGGCAAGACCACGCTGGTTGACGGCATGCTGAGGCAGGCCAAGGTCTTCCGCGAGAATCAGCCGGTGGTGGATAGGGTGATGGATTCGAACGAACTCGAGCGCGAGCGAGGCATCACCATCTTGGCCAAGAACACGGCCATCTCCATCTTTGATGCGACGATAGGCGACACGGTGAAGATCAACATCGTGGATACGCCGGGACATGCTGATTTCGGCGGCGAAGTCGAGCGGGTGATGAACATGGTCGATGGCGTGTTGCTGTTGGTGGATGCAGCCGAAGGGCCGAT
>JAGLGG010000171.1 GCA_023144145.1 Anaerolineales bacterium
CAGGTATAGAAACCTGACCTACGGATTTAGGGATATGATCCAAATGTTCCGAGGTTCAACTATTTTGGCTGAAATCGTTCGTCTTGTGAGATCATGAGGCTCAGCCCTTCTTGCAAGCTAACCTTAGGCTGATACCCCAGTTTTTTCTTGGCAAGCGATATATCCGCACACATCCTGGAGGGACCCGGATCTTGATCTTCCATGTAGATCCAATCCGCACCAGAGCCAACGGCTTCAATTACGTGCTGAGCGAGTGACCGGATATTCGTCTCCTCCCCGCTGCCAATGTTGATCACTTGACGGTTGATACTGGGTGCGGTCGCTGAAGCGACCATTGCCTCAACGACATCATCTACAAATACAAAATCCCTGGTTTGAAGACCTTGTCCATGGATGACCAGGCTTCCGTTGCGAGCTGTTTCTCGGAGATAGTGGGGGATTACGGGAGGGTGAGCAGCAGGCAAAGGTTGACCTGGACCATAGGCGTTGAACACCCGCAGAACGACGGTTTCGATTCCCCATAATGCACCAATTGTTCGAACGTAGAATTCTGCAGCAAGTTTTGAAACAGCATAGGGGGAAGCGGGTTCTGGGGAGGTTTTTTCGGAAAGGGGTTGGGATTGTTGATCACCATATACAGAACCGGAAGAGATTAGGACCACTCTTCGAACCCCGACGTCTCGCATCGCCTCCATTACGCTAACCGTTCCACCCACATTAACTGAGTTGTACTCTCGAGGATAGATAATCGACTCAGGTACGGAAACACGTGCAGCGAGGTGATACACGCTATCGACATCTTGAAGTAAGCTCCAAAGTTTAGGTCGATCGGAAACATCGCCTCTGGTAAACAAAACGTTGGGCTGAAGTCGATTGGGATCACCTGCAGACAGGTCGTCAAGCCCGCGGACTTGATGACCCTCATGTGCCAGACGATTGGCTAATGCGGAACCTAAGAAACCGGCCGCGCCGGTGACGAGAAAATTCATAGCATCAAGTAAGTGTGATAATGGTTACATCTCATGCAGTGGGAAATGTGATTATCCTCGATAAATCTTTATCTTCGTGAAACATTGCTGCGAAAGATGTGGTCCCCCAGAGCCTGGGGATTATAGCATATGCTGATTTAGAACAAATAGGAGTATTAGGGCATGGTATTATGCAACCATGATTTTAGGGCAATTACTTAAATCAGCAGTAAACATAGTGAGGAATCTTCTGTGGATAGGAATCATTCTATTATGTCTTTCGGCCAGCTCCGTACAATTTCGGGATCCCGTAGATAATGTACGCCGATTTACAAGGCAACTTGAATTTGAATTTGTCGGGTGGACGCTCGATGCCCTTTGGAGCAAAATTGAACAGTTTAGCGTCAGTGCAACTGCCAGAATGTCTGAAGAGAGTCGCAAAGAGTTTGTCGTTGAGTACTTCGATCTCCTGCGAGAATCACAACAACTCCAACGCCAGGTTGAATCGATCGTGGGAGATCCGGATGAAGCGGCGCAGAAAGGGGTTCTTTCAGATCTACAAGAACAGCTGAAATTGATCCAAATGACACTAATGGAGCGTCAACCGCTTGTTGAGTCAATTCTCCAACAGCAAGCAACTTTCGTTTTGGCTGAGTTAGGCTTTGGCCTGGGCGGGAGGATAATTCCTCCCTTGGCATTTGAATTTACCCCGCTACCACTCACACTTATTGTTTCCCCACGGGAGGTAATTCTGCAGGATGCAAATATTCCTCTGGATGCAAACCTGGAATTGTCCGAAAAAATATCTTTGGAGGAGCAGGTCGATAGGGCGTTGAAGGTATCTTCATTGGTGGTGAACATTGGCGGAATTGGAACTTACCCAACCATGGTTTTGGAGAGTTCCTCCATAGCCTGGGTTATCGATACCGTGATCCATGAATGGGCGCATAATTACCTGACGCTCCGACCTTTGGGATTGAATTACCTAAAGAACTCGGATTTGCGAACGATGAATGAAACCACAGCATCCATTATTGGCAGAGAAGTCGCGCGCCAGGTTCTTTTACGCTATTTTCCGAACTTTGTCCCGAAGCCTGTAGAACCCAGTTCGGAACAACCGCCAGAGGACCCCGAGGCATTTAATTTCAGGGCTGAGATGCACGAGACAAGGATCAAGGCTGATCGTTTGCTCGCGCAAGGGCAAATCGAGCAAGCCGAGCAATATATGCAAGACCGGCGCCAATATTTTTGGGATAACGGCTATCGAATCAGAAAGCTAAATCAAGCTTATTTTGCATTTCACGGGGCCTATGCGGATGAGCCTGGGGGTGCAGCGGGAGAAAACCCCGTGGGGGATGCAGTGCGCGCGCTATGGGATAAGATTGAATCCCCGGCGGAATTCTTGTGGACTATGTCTTGGATGAGTAACTTTTCAGATCTTCAAGAAGAAATCCATGATGGCGCTACCAGGCCGTGATCAGACCAGCTAAGATAGCTGCCCGCTCAGGTAGGCTCGATACCTGAATATTCTCTGTCCTTGAGTGTGCGCCCTCGCCAACAGCGCCTAAACCATCTAACACGCGCAATCCCAGCGCGGCCACGAAATTAGCGTCAGAACCACCACCTGTGCCACCTTCTGAGAGTGAAATTCCAATGTCCTTCACGATAGCTTGAGCACGTCCAAATGTCTCTAACATCAATGCGTTTCTTTGCATCGGTGGTCGGTTCCAAGAACCATGGATGCTAACTTTGGCTCCATTGAGTTTCGGTGTACGAGCGGCGAGGGCCCTATCTACGATCTCTTTCTCAGACTTGGTTTTCACGCGAACGTCGAATTTACACGCGCACTGCTCAGCGACAACGTTGGTTCGCGTTCCACCTTCAATTATGCCCAGATTAATCGAAGTACCCTTTTCAGGATCAGCAATTTTCTTGAGTTCTAGAATTTGATGCGCCATCTCGATTATTGCGTTCACTCCAGGATTTGGATCTAAACCGGCATGGGCAGCAACTCCTTCGGTTCGAACCTCGAAGGCTCCTATGCCCTTTCGCCAAGTTTTAAGAGAACCACCAGGAAGTGCAGGCTCCAGGCACAGGGTCAGACGATGTTCATGAGCGAGCGCTTCGATGATGTCTCGCGAAGTATCACTCCCCGTTTCCTCGTCGGAAGTGCAAAGCAAGGTCACTCCGCGGATGGGATCTGTACCTGTGGATTGCAGCGCTTCAACCACAGTGAGTGCAATGGCAATACCGGCTTTCATGTCTAAGACACCGGGTCCGAAAATCTTTTCCCCTTCCTCCCTCCATGGAAGCTCATCCAATGTCCCTAATGCGTAAACGGTGTCTATGTGGGTTAGGAGCAGAAACTCAGGTTCACCTGATCCCCAAGTTAACGACCAATGGTCACCGGCGTGTCCTTGCGAATAGTTTTTGACGTTCGCATTCAAACTGCGTCCTTTGTCTGCGATAAACATGCCCAATTTGTCAATATGGCTTTTCTCTTGAGTAGGTGATTCGAGTTCCACCAAGTCTTTTAGCAGGGCAACGGTTTGCGGCAATCGACGTTCGAATTCGGACACTGGCAGAAGGGGCATATGCATTAATCCTTTCCATAATTTGTCTATAGGAAGAAACTTAAATGTGGATGTTCCAAAAGTCAGGCACTCGCCGTTTGGAGATAAGAAAACTGATCTCTTTCATGTTTTCGCTATCCAGCCTCAGGTGTAGGGGCGACTGGTGACGTGCGTTTGCACGCGTCGCCCTTACGACTAATATCCAATAAGGGAACGGTAACTCGGGCCTCTTTTTTGACAGCCTCTATTCACTGAAATTCGAGCTATCACTCATTGGTTGGCTCAACGATGCGACTCGTTGGGATATAGTAATTGACAAAACCACCTTTTTGAAAATGGTAGGTCTCGATCCACAGCCACCTCAGTGATTGTAACAGGTGGTGACTTATGAATGGACGATACCATCATTGGACAAAGATCTTCTGCAGCGTAAGCAGGGTTTTGCATATCCAAAATCCAGTACTTCAAGGATATTGGCTTAGTTGGGTGAAATATCTGTTTTAACTCTTCAACAAACATACCGTATACTGAAACTAATGCATGCTTATGTGCAACGCACAAATTGTGGAGAACTCGACACAGAAAAGATAATTTTTGATTGCAGTGTGTCGAATATGAGATGGAAGAGATTAGTTACCCGCCAGGAGAGCTGGTTCGTTATCCCGGATCTCTAGAGAGATTCCTTCCCCCGCTTGAACGGGGAAGTGTTGGTCGGGCGCTGGCGTTACACGCGGCTGGAGTAGATGTTCTTATAGACCCCTTTGGCACATCGCCTCAATTGGCGATTGAGGCCGCGCGAGCAGGTTACGGTGTGATCGTCGCGGCCAACAATCCTATCACTCGTTTTGTCATCACAAAGCATCTCAACCCCTTTCCGATTGCAGACCTTCAAGCCGCGCTAGCAAGGTTTGCAAGCCTTCCGAAGGATAACTCCAGACTTGAACCCTTTGTGCTTGATCTCTATAGGACGATCTGCTCTCGTTGTGGAGAATCAGTAAGCGCAGACTACTTCGTTTGGGAAAAGGAGGCTAGCTCACCTTATTTAAAGGTTTACAACTGTGAACACTGTGAGCATTCCATAGAGGAGCAGACAACCGAGGTTGACCGTGGCCGTGCTGAATCCTACGCAAGACAGGGTTTGCAATACGCCATGGCATTAGAGCGCCTAGCCCCTGTAGGCGACCCGTACCGTCAACATGCGGAAGCAGCTTTAAGTGTATACACCGGGCGCGCTCTCTATGCGCTGATAACCATGGTCAGTAAATTAGATCAATTTAGCCTCGATCGAAATATGAGCCATGCTGCTCGAGGTTTGCTGCTTTATGCATTCGACGCCTGCAACGCCCTTTGGGACTACCCAGAAGGTCGCATTAGCCCCCGAAGGCTGAGCCGTTCTACCCAATACAAGGAAATCAACGTCTGGTATGCCCTGGAACAAGCGGTTGAGGCTTGGGCATTTGATGACCCGGAGATTTCTGTACATGATTGGCCGCAAGATGGAGTGCCAGGTGAGGGTGATGTGGCGATTTACCCTGGATCGGCGTGGTCAGTTGCTGATACCTTCAGCTTTCCAAAATCAAAATGCCTTGTGATGGTTCCCCCACGCCCCAATCAGGCATTCTGGACCTTGGCAGCGCTGTGGACGTCATGGTTGTGGGGGCGGGAAGCCGCTCGACCGATCAAAGTCGCACTGCGCCGCAGAAGGTATCACTGGGCCTGGCATGCGAGAGCGCTTGGCGCGGTGTTGGATAAGGTTGCAAAGAATCTTGATGAGGGAACGCTGGCGCTGACGCTTGTGCCAGAAGCGGGGCCAGGATTCATGTCGGCTGTGTTGGCTGGATCAGACGCGGCAGGATTGCGGTTAACGGGTATAGCACTGCGCGAAGCTGAGGCACAAGCCCTCATGAGCTGGCGTATCGAACATCAAGAACCACAAACAGCACTAAAAAACGACCTGCAAGCACGGATGTCTCATTCATCCCAAAACCTTCTCCTAGAGCGCGGTGAACCAGCACCCTATGTCACTCTTCACACAGCAGCATTTTCTGATCTTGCTAAAGACAAGTTACTGAGTTTGTATTGGGAAAAGGACGATGGCCACCCTCAAACTATATTGACCGGAAAGATTGATTCTGTGCTTTCTGATCGTAGTAAATTCATTCGGTTAGGGCGAGGGAGTGAACCGGAACACGGTCATTACTGGCTGCAGAACCCTCAAGATGCCGAGGCTCCGCTTTCGGATCGAGTGGAGTTGGAAATTCTCAAGTTGCTGCGCGAATATAAAACTCTGCCTGAATCAGTAGTTATTGAGCACGTTTTTCAAACCTTCCCTGGATTGCTTACTCCAAACCGACGACTGGTGATGATCTGTTTGAATTCCTATGCTGAGAGAGATGATGAGACGAAGCTGTGGCACTTGAGATTAGAGGATCAACAGGCAGCACGCGCAGAGGATAAGGATCAAATGCGGCAGCTTTTGGCTCAATTAGGTGATCGACTTGGATTTGTCGTTGAAGTAGAAGAATTTCTGTTGTGGAGCGAGGTGGACGGCCACCTCTCTTATCAATTTATTGTTCAAGAGACTGCGACTTTGGGGCGCGCGCTTTCAGTAGCGGACCCGGGCATTACTTTCGTGCTGCCAGGTGGTCGATCGACGATCGTGCTCGAAAAGGCACGCCGTGATCACCGACTAGGTGAATGGTTACGCAGCGGTCCGAAAGTGATCAAATATCGGCATATCAGAAGGCTTGAGGCAGAGACTACGTTGCAACGTGATAATTTGGAAGAAAGATTAACGATCGATCCCCCCGATCAACATGACCCTCAGCTGCCGTTGCTGTAATCAACTCCACTAAGGGTCAATGGATATTAA
>JAGLGG010000172.1 GCA_023144145.1 Anaerolineales bacterium
AGGGCGACGCGAGAACAATCACGAGCCGGTCGCCCTTATAAATGATAAATCCACGTTCCATCTAGATTAGGAGGAAAACATGGGGCTGCGAGATTTCACAATTTACCAACTGTTAGAACACAACGCCACTGTTCATGCTTCAGCACCCGCAGTGATCAGCAACGGTGAAACCATTTCCCACAGTGATTTCCATGCACGTGTTGATCGCTTGGCTGCGGGGATGAGTGAGCGTGGAATAGTAAAGGGGGATAGGGTTTGTATCCTCGCACAAAACTCATTGGAGTACCTGGATCTATATGGTGCCTGCGCAAAAACAGGCGCAATAGCCTATCCGATTAATTGGCGTTTGACGCCTGAGGAAGTAGGGCAAGTGATTGATCTTGCTGAACCCAGCATGATTGTGGTCGGAGTAGGGCATTTGCCACAACTAGAAGGATATGACCTTTCAAAATTGAAGCTGTGCGCACTTATTGGGGAGGGGAATTCGGAAGGATTCATCTCAATAAATGACCTCTACTCGGAATCGACATCTGAGGCAGAGGATGTTAGCTCCAGCGATCCTTTTGTGGTCATCTCAACTGCCGCAGTAGCTGGAGTTCCAAGAGGGGCCGTCCTGACTCATGGGAATCTGCTGATCGCTGGTTATCCCGTGATTGCAGCTTTGGCTCTCGGACCGAGTGACCGGCATTTAGCAGCCTTGCCCTTTTTCCACATTACGGGGTTAGGTTTATCGCTTGCTGTTCTGCAGGCGGGTGGAGCGAATGTTGTCATGCAGACCTTCGACCCGTCCTTAGCCGCAGGGCTGATGGATACATTCGATATTACATTGATGGCAGATTTTCCGCCCATACTCTCGATGTTGCTGGATGCGAAGGATGCATCTGGTGCTGAGTGGAATCATCTGCGCTATGTATTAGGCTTGGATGCGCCCGACACAATCCAGAGATTGCATCAAGAAACCCAAGCGAAGTTTTGGACTGGCTTTGGCCAATCAGAGACCGCGGGTTTGGCGACAATGGGCACTGTTGAGGAAAAACCTGGTTCGGCTGGCCGAGCTATCCCGCTAGCTGAAGTTCGTTGCGTGGATCGCCAAGGTGAAGAGGTGCCGCTTGGCGAAGCTGGCGAGATCGTCGTCAGAGGCCCAATCGTATTTGACGGGTATTGGCGGGATCCCGACGCAACCCTGTATACGTTCAGGGGGGGCTGGCACCATACTGGAGACATCGGTCGATTTGATGAAGAAGGGTATCTTTATTACGTTGGTAGGCTGCCAGAGAAAGATCTAATCAAATCTGGTGGTGAGAATATATACCCGGCTGAGATAGAGCATATAGTCGAAGAGATGCCCCAAGTTCAGGCCGTATGCATTATCGGAGTGCCGGACGATAAGTGGGGGGAAGCAGTTAAGGCGTTAATCGAACTAAAAACCGGTGAAAGCCTCACTGCTGAGGATGTTCGTGATGCAGTGGTCGCAAGGATTGCATCGTACAAAAAACCTCGTCACGTTGAATTTGTCGAGCAGCTGCCCAGGTCCGATGATGGAGAGATCGACCGACTAGCTGTGAAGGAGAAATATGGGTAGGTATACAATTGGGGCATATTCATAAAATGATATGAGCTGAATCAATAAAGGGCACTTCACAGAGTGCCCTTTATTGATTTGTGTGCGAATATTTTTACCCTATCCTCGAAAGAAATTGGTCAGCTTCTGGCCCAGGACGATAATGGGAGAAAGCACCTGTGCTGCTACTTTAGCGATACCGGAGGTCGATGAGCGTGTAATATTGCTCAAGGAAAGCCACCTGGATAATTTAGATTTTTCGATCGCTATTGGCTCGACCCGTTCACCGATCTTAACGACTGCAGATGCCCATGTGAGCCCAGCCCCAAATGCGACAAAGGCTAACGTATCTCCAACTTTAGCCCGTCCCTGCTCGAATGCCTCACAAAAGGCGATGGGGATCGACGCAGCAGACGTATTCCCATAGCGCTCGATATTAACAAATACTTTTTCCCGTGGAAGGTTGACATGTCGTGCCGCGACCTCTATGATGCGAGCGTTTGCCTGGTGGGGGATAAAGAGGTCAATGTCATCTGTCGTCAAATTGGCTTGTTGAATCGCCTGCTTAAGAGCCTTCCCTAAGACGCGTGTAGCAAATTTGAAGATTTGCCGACCATTCATTTTTAAATACTGCAGACCCTGGTCGAGCGTCTCATGTGTCGGAGGTGCGTTGGTGCCGCCACCGGGCAAGATCAGGTGTTCGGCACCGGAGCCGTCCGAGCCGAGTACGTAAGATAGAACGCCGGAGGGTTCATCACTAACTTGGACCACGACTGCGCCAGCCCCATCACCAAAGAGCACGCATGACTCCCTGTCGTTCCAATCCACGAAGCGACTGAGCAATTCCGATCCGACAACGAGGACATTATCGCAAGCACCTGAAGCGATAAACTGTTGTGCGGTAGCCAACCCGTAGACGAAACCCGTGCAGCCAGTGACGAGTGTGAATGCACCTACGTCTTTGGCTCCTAATGCATGTTGTACCTGGGATGAGATTGGTGGCGTGAGGTAATCTGGGCTGGAAGTTGCGACAATGATGAGCCCAAGATCGCGTGCCCTTACACCAGCCATTTCCAGCGCATCTCTCGATGCTGCAATCGACATTTCTGAGTTGGTTTCGCCATCGGATACGATGTGCCGTTCCCGAATTCCAGTGCGGGTGTAGATCCATTCATCACTGGTATCGATTGTCTTTTCGAGATCTTTGTTGGTGATAACCTTGGGGGGGACATATTTTCCCCACCCAACAATGTTCCCATACCTCTTTTCCATCATCTCCTCCGAATAAAGCCCTATTCTCTCACATTTCATCGATCTCTTCTAGGGCGAAGCCATCCCCTCGCTCCCCTTGAGAAACCGCACACTGATCCGTCTGATCCGTGTGCCTTTCCTGTTTTAAATGGTTAATGATTGGAACACCATAGATCGAGTGGAGATGCGTCTACTCTAGTAAAAACACTGATCAAATACGTTGGGGTAAGAATTTGGTCCTGGAAATCGACCAAGTAAAAAGCCAAGGACATTGATGAGAGTTTGTGGATTGCGTTAAATTTGAGCCAATTCAGTGAATTTGATCTCTTCAAAAAATTCACACAAAGCCTTAATGCTTTCGATAACTTTGATGGTGTATAAATCTATTATTGAAGGAGTGAATTTGGTATGGATGAACAAAACCGGATCCCGCTAATCGGTATCATTTTGGTATCTGCCTTCATTGTGGGCTCTGTCAGCTTGGCGCTTTTCGTGTTGGTGCCAAACACGCTTTCGCAAGTGATAGATTCTGGCAAGCAAATATTTTTGGGAAATGAGACTCAGCTATCCCAAGAAAGTATTGCCACTTTTACGGCACAGCCACAAACTGAGGGTAACGTATCAATACCTATTCTAAACCCAGATATTGCGGATGCGCAGATTTTTCTTGTGTCCTTAGAAGACCTATATGATCAGGTAGGCCCCGGGGTCGTCAGTGTTCAGGTGTTCACCGAACGTAACGGGATGGTAGGACAGGGGGCTGGCTCAGGATTTATTTTGGATAATGAAGGTCATATCATCACCAACAATCACGTTGTTGAGGATGCATCACTTGTTTCTGTGATTTTCTTTAACGGAATTGAGGTCCGTGCAGAAATTGTCGGCACGGATGTAGACAGTGACCTGGCCGTTCTCAAGGTGGATGGGTTGATCGACGAGGTACACCCACTGCCTCTAGGGAATTCCGATAATATTGATGTTGGTGAGTGGGTGATAGCCATCGGTAACCCCTTCGGAAATCAGAACAGCCTATCAATAGGGATTGTGAGTGCGCTCGGGCGGACCATCCCCACTGGCGCCACCCCTTTCTCTATTCCCCAGTCTATCCAAACTGATGCAGCCATCAATCCTGGGAATTCGGGCGGTCCGCTTATTAATCTTGAGGGTGACGTGATTGGAGTAAATGCCCAAATCGCCACCAGCGGGGAGAGAGCAAACTCAGGTGTGGGATTTGCCATCCCTGTGAACATCTTGCGTAAAGTTGCACCGGCATTGATCGAACTGGGCGCGTATGTATGGCCGTGGATGGGTATTGAAGGGACGGATGTCACTCTCGCCATCACACAGGCTAATGAGCTTGAGAGACAAAGGGGAGCCTATATCAACAGAATTGTCGTTGATGCCCCTGCAGATTCTGCGGGACTTGTGGGCACAAATGGTACGACGGAAATCGAGGGGATCCTGACCCCAATCGGTGGAGATGTTGTGGTGGAGGCAGATGGAGAGCCCATCAACTTTTTCAGTGATCTTCTCGTAGCTGTTGCCTTCAAAAACCCGGGGGAAACGATAGATCTCGTAATAATCCGTGATGGTGAGCGAGTGGAGATCACGGTTGAGTTGCAGGCAAGACCGTAGAATTATTGGGCAAATGCGAGGGCGTTCAATTGAACCCCCTTACGAATTATTCGAGCATGGTGCCTTAAAAGTCTAACGTCATCAATAGTGACATCGCCCCATGAGCGATGAGTTCTTCAAAGCGTGTCTACTACCCAGGGGTTGACCAATCCAACGTGGTTGACTCATCGGGCCTCTCCAAGAAAATGGGTGCCACTCTATTCAATAATCCAAAGCCAGGCGTTCTCAAATAGGCAGGATGTCTGGCCCGACTCACTAAAGACTGCCATGGCGACGAAACCGCGCTCGAAATTGGTGTCGTACTTCTGATACGCTGCCATGCGAGCCCGGTAATTCGCTTGGGCTTGTTCCACCTCTTCCTCATATTTTTCTAGCAGTTGATTGTATTTATCCATGAGACCGGGGTCTTCCGGTGTTGGTGGAGGTGTAGGGATTGGTGGTGGAGCCGGGGGTCTACCAACGGTGACTTCACCTACCAGGGTACCGTTGGTGAATACGGAAAATTCAGTTCCACGACCGATGACCGTGAGCTGATTGGTAGAACCGTTGGGTTCATTAAACCTTGGATCAAGTCCCGCAGCATACATGTCTTTTCCATCAACGAGTTCGCCGTTTGCAACGGTCATAAACACCGCTCGTCCGTCTCCAAACCGGGAAAGGATCAACATATACTGGTTTGATTCCTCTTCCTTGCCATCAGACCTCAAGATGAAACCGCAACCGGAGGAACCATATTGAGTATCCCATGTGATATCAGCGGACAAGACGAAATCTTCGACTGTGGTGTTCATATAACGATTAATGAAATCCGTCTGCATATATCCTTCGACTTCCAAGGATGCGGGAGGGTGAGCCCACGCGACTCTTCCCTGTGATGGATCTACTCCATAGGATGGTAATTGATCAAGTATTGGTGCAACTGCTTTCTCGGTCGCAGCAAGCGAATCGTCTGACATATTTGCCAATGCTGTCTGGGTCGCTGCTACTTGGCTGCCTTCGATCGTCGCTTCAGCTTGGGCGGTTTTGAGAGAGTCTTCTGAACTCAGCTCGCTGCTGGCGCCCGCGGTAGCTGTGAGCGATATGGATCGCGACATGGCTTCAACTGTCGCTGATTTATCCACATTTGAGGGGAAATTACATGCTGGGGTTAGAATCATGAAGATAGCGAGCATCAATATTTTGCGAGAGCGGTAGCCAAGATCAATTAACATCTTTTCGTTTCACCATCCACAGCACACCGAGGATCAAAACCCCGGTGATGATCCCTTGTGCGGTCCAAGACGTAATGATTTTCGACCAGAATGCTTGGGAATCACTTTTGTCGACAAATGTCCAGCCGTACTCATCGTTAATCGCTCCGAGAGTTTTTACAGCTTGTTCAACGACCCCTTCACGCTTTGATTTCCATGATACATACTCGGTTTGATAGGCTGTGATTTCTTCTTGGTAGAGCTCTGCATCCCTTTCGTACGCTTTCATGTCAGCTGTGTATTCGTCTTGGACCACACTTACTTCATCACGCCACTCCTGCATCGCCTCAGCATACTGCGCCATGGCCACCGAGTCGGATTGATCGGCAGGTTCTTCGGGTTCTGGCGGGATTTCGAGATCAGCAGGTTTATCGCGAAGTGCGGGTGGCTCTATTGGCTCAGGTTGGTCGATTTCATCAACGTAGTAATTACCCAGACCTGGGAAGTAACAGCTCTCTTCCCGAACCACATTTAATCCCATGCAGTTGCACCTTTGAGTAGCATCCTCAATCGACATCGCCTCGCGAATGTCGTCTGGCAACTGCCAGCATATGTCACCGGCGAGGTCAGAACCGATCCCTGTTGTGGAGAGGAACGACTCGAGTGCCCACCTCGTAGAGGCCGGCATCATCACTTCGTTTGGAAGCGGAACCATCGCACCACTTAGAACTATGTTGGGCATAATGAACATGATAACGATCATGGGGACTGAGTTGGCATTGGGGCTAAGTGCTGATGCGAACAATCCAAGCATCATCCCAGATAGGACAAGCAAGAACATCGTGACGTATAGGATAAGGAATTCGGTAGTTCCTCCTGGCATTTCATAGACCAGGTAATGAACTCCAACGTAAACCAATGAATGATATAGTGCTACGATTGCGGCGACCCATATCTTTGAGAAGACGTAGGGCAGTATTTTTATGTTTACAAGACGTTCGCGCCTATAAATATCGTTTTCTTTGACGATCTCTCGCATCTGTGAGAGACCACCAACAAATACCGCGAAAATGAGCAGTAAGAAGAAACTTTGCATGATATCGCTGAATTTACCATCGGTGAAATCGTAGGGATTACCTCCAGATGCGGTGGCGATTAACATGTCAAGCAAACTTACCAGAGGTGCTGCCCCGAGCATAAGGATCAGGCTTACTCGATCTCGCGTAAGAATTTTCAAGTGCCTCGAGGAAAGGATGAAAAATTGTCTTAATGAGGAAATTTGTGACCCACCTCGACTGGCGCGTCGTTTCGCTTTTCCTCTGGATGGTAGATCCCGTGCTTGGGCAACTTCTGATTGTTTTTCAAGAATTGGTGATTCAACATAGCTCTTATAGGCGGGTTGGGTTTTAAAACGTTTATCCCATTCTTCTGGCGTTCCGTGTTCAGTCGAATCAAGAATAGTGTAAATAGCGTCGAACTCCATTTCCCTGATTCGACGATCTCTCTCAGATCGGAATTGATCGAAGTATGCTAGCGCCTCATCTGGCGGGCCAAACCAGGCCATGTGCCCGCCCCGGGCGAGGAATACAACCTTATCTGCGAGCATCACATTCTTGGTGGCGTGTGTTACGAGCACAACTGTGCGTCCCTGATCTGCGAGGCGACGCAGAAGCTGCATCAAAGATGTTTCCGTGCCCGGATCCAAACCAGAAGTTGCCTCGTCCAAGAAGAAAAGGCCAGGTTTGGTGAGCAGTTCAACCCCGATGGAAACACGCTTTTGTTGACCTCCACTGAGCCCACTGACCTGCACATCTTTCCTATGAGCCAGGTCGAGATCATCCAAAACTTCCATGATCCGGGAATGGCGTTCCTCACGGCTTGTGTCGGCTGGCATACGCAGCCGGGCGGCATAATCTAAGGCCTGATAAACCGTCAGTTCCATGTGGATGATGTCCTTTTGAGGGACATAGCCAATGTTATTACGGACTGCATCAAAGTTCTTATAAATATCTACTTCGTTAACAAATACTGTGCCGTGAGTTGCCGGGCGATAACCGGCAATGGCATCCAGCAATGTGGTCTTTCCGCCACCGCTTTGTCCAACGATAACGATAAATTCGCGCGGCCTGAATGCGACCGAGACGTTTTGCAGGATATTGAGATCTTTGCGCACCCATTTGTTCAAGTTAATTGCATCAACACTAAGACCGCCACTCTCGTCGTACTGGGCGAGTTCATCTTGCCCCATCACGAAGCGATATGGGCCGATGCGAATAGTATCTGAGGGCTTCAGCCAGATTTCGGTTTCAATGCGCTGCTCATTCACGAAGGTCGAGTTAGAGCTTCTCAGATCTTGTATTCGATAGCGCTGACCGATCTTTTCAATCTGAGCATGGAAGCGTGAAACCGAGGGTGCATCGAGGACGACATCGTTGCTAGGGTCCCTTCCGAACTGGAGCGTGTTCGTGTGGGCAAACCTCACTTTCAACGTTTCATCGACCTTTACAGCCTCGGAAGGAGAAGCGTAGGAGATTGTCACCATAAGACCTGGATCCAGGCTCCCGATCCGCAAGACGTCTCCGTTGTGAAGAACCTGAGGCGTTGTCAGCGGTCGTCCTTGGTAGAGTACGGGGTTGCTTGCGCGCTCATCGACCACGATCTGATATCCACCGTACACTTGTTCGAGACGAGCGTGATGCCTGGATACGATTTTTGAGCCGATCACAATATCGTTTTCAGGCGAACGTCCGATTGTAACTGTGCTCTTGGTCAGTTCAAACGATTTGGGCTCATCACCTGCGACAGAGACGATGATATGAGTTGGAGATGCTTGGACGGGAAAGTCTATTTCATCACCCATGACTGTTGCAGCTACGGGCATGGGATGAGAGATTTCAACCGATTGATCGGTGAAGTAGACGATGAAACGTATTGCTGCACCGAGTTGGAGTTGATCCCCTGAGGCTATTTGTACTGGCACTTTGGTAATTCGGTGACCGTTTAGAAAAGTACCATTGCTGCTACCCAGATCCTCAACCTGCCATGCATCTCCCATTCGGGTTACCCGAGCATGGCGTCTTGATATCGTTGGGGATGGTATTCTTAAGTGGACATCGGGGCTTTCTTCGCGACCGATTGTGATGATATGATCGGAAAATCCAAATTCTTCCCCCTGTGTTGGACCTTCCTCCATTAAGAACTTTATGTCAGATTGTGACCCCACAAAAGATTCCTTTATGCAGTATTGGATACCATATGGGCTGGAATTAATATAATTGACTCACTCCGATCTTTCAAATGGTTTGATCTTATCAGCGAACGCAGCATACAGGATACACCTTGGGGAAGAACGAGGGCTCTGCCCTCCAGCAACACCAGGGTTTGATGAGCAATCATGAAACATTGGTGGAGTCGAATAGGTATTGCCTTTAGTTATTTTACTTATTTCAGTACAAGAACTCTAGGTTGAATTCTTAAAATCTGGGAAACCGACGGTGAATAATTGCGCCAGTATTCACTCGAATAAAGTAAAAATCGTGCGAAAATTCCGAATTGAATCAATCGATTGATCGGTGCATTCTGTAATTTGGATACTAAAGCGAATCTTTTAATATCGGTTATGATAGATAATACGACTCTATGGACAATAATTGTCTAATATAGGAGTTGTGTTTAATTTCAGCTGCACAAGGAGACTGTTGATGGCAATCGATCCTGTTTGTAACATGGAAGTAGATGAAGCGACGGCGCAATGGACGTCAGAATATCAAGGGCAAATGTATTATTTCTGCGCGCCAGGTTGTAAATCGGCGTTTGATGAGGATCCGGAAAAATATTTGAGTGGTTCAAGTGAGCATGAAGGGCACCATCACGACCACGAACATCATCACCATTCGTAATTCGTTTATGGGAAGAAGCCGCACTACTCCGTAGCTGGCTACGGGGTATTGCAGCTGTTTCAATGCAGCTTCAGAGAGCATGTCCTCTGTCGTCCAGGTGGTTCGTTAATTTCATAGCGATCAATGGAATTTGGTCTTATTAGCCCCAATGGATTGTTTGAAATTCTCAAGAACGGGTCTCACTCAGATAGAGATCGTATGAATGTGACCAACTGCCAGATCTGCTCCTCGCCGTAGATTCCCTTCCAAGCCGGCATAGCTGAGTTGAAGGGGTTCATCGTTCCCCCTTCTGATATTCGCCAGAAGAGGTAGGCATCACTTAGGTCTCGAATCGTCTCTGCATCCGATAAGCGAGCGGGTTTTGGATCTAGTGCTGATGAAGCAGGTCCATCCGCATCACCAGTTTCACCATGACACATAGCACAATTTGCGATGAAGAGCGTGCTGCCTGATGAGATTGCATCGGCTTCATCGCTTAATGGATTGGTCAAATCATCATACTCTTCAGGTACCTCAGCGTAATCATCTTCATCGTGTTCCCCAGCTTCGTCATCATCATGAGCCGTATCCTGATCTTCACTTTCTGAATGCTCTTGTTCCTCACCTTCGTCATGCTCTTCTAAAGTAGCCGTAGGCTGGTCAGGGATTGATGAAGTAGGTGTCTCTGATGCACCACAAGCCACTAATACTAAACTTGTGACTAGTAGAACACCAAGTAATGAAAAAACGCGAAATTTACGTGCTTGCATAGTTGCTCGCTCCTTAACTCGAAAATCAGAGTAAATGGGTGAAAATATGTTGATTTATACCATATATATAGGGTTGATTCGATATTTTTAGGTGTGGAAGATTGCTACTTATCTTTCGGTTTGGGGGTTTTGGTCGGGGGAGGACCAGGTGTCCAATCGCTGTTGTGGCCCTCTCCACGATCCTCCAGAGGACCACCTTGCTTATCTTTTTCTTTGTCTTTATCTTTGTCCCGTTGGCCGGGGGCCAGATCGCTTGGACTTCCACCGCCTTGGATGTACTCAATTATTTCTTTCCCACGGCTCGAACGTTCGATCGCGTTTTGGAGCGCGTTTTTGAGCCCTTTATCGGCGGAAGGGGGTGCTTTAGCCATGGCGCGTAGGAGAACTTCTTGGTGGTGTTCAAGACCGTAATGGATCTTATCGAGAACCTCCGTGTCTTCAGTGAGCTCATCGGAGATGGATAGATCGATGAGCCTGGAGATTGTTTCTTCGTAACCTAGAAGTGCGAGTTCAACGTCATCGTTGCGCGAAGTTTCTGATAAAGCAGAGACTTCTTCGAGGCGCGTACTGGCAAACTGGATCAGCAACTCTGCGTCTGATGCAGGGTCTAGTGAGAACGCGAGCCTCGTTTCTTCGATCCCGAGTTTCACGTTGTACAACGCATCGCCAGGTAATGATGAAGCTGATGCGCTTGCGACTCCTACACCGGAAACAATTCCTATAAAAGCAATTGCCAGTGCGATAGTTGCAAAAGCTGGCCGCATAACCCAGGAGCGGCGTCTTGCTTTCTCAGTTTTAGGTCGAGTGTGTTTGGGCTGCTGGGCGCGGATACGGTTTAGGAGCCGAATTTTCGACTGTTCAATATAACCCTCGCTCGGTTTAGGGGGAGCCAAAAGATCGCGCATTTGGAAGGCGATCATCAGGTGCG
>JAGLGG010000173.1 GCA_023144145.1 Anaerolineales bacterium
TTCATTAACCTCATTGCTTTTTTTGCAATGCGCTTTTGGGTTCAGGAACCGCGATTTGCCCATGCGGAATAACACATCCAAAGCTGAATAAGGTTTATTTCTCTGGGATTCGACGCTATTAAACCTCCTGACAGGATGCAAATCAAATCCCTGATCACTTACTCTATGTCTACTGCCATCCCTCGATTGACCCCCTCCTTTCCACGTGTTAGAATTTGCCGGGCGCTTTCTCGATGAGAAATCTTGAGAAGTGCCATACGCCGCAGTAATAAAAATGGAGGAGAGACTCCGTGGCAAAACGAACCACAGGCGTGGTACGTTGTTTTGATGGATCAAAAGGATACGGCTACATCGATGCCAAGGACGGTGAAGATGTATTTGTGCATTATTCTGCACTCACCGGAATTGAGTTACCCCTTCTCTTGAAGGGTGATCAAGTCGGGTTCTTTCTCAAACAAACAGTACAGGGCCCTCAGGCAACTGACGTTTATCGTCTGAATTGAACATTACCTGGCTCTTTAAGGTAAAATTTTCCAGTAAATTTTACACGTAACCCGTGCCCCGAACGGCAGGAGTGCCGCGGGGCTTTGCTCTGTAAAGTCATGAGCATTATCTAAGTATATATTTGCAAAATAGAGGAAATTTAAATGGCAAGTAAGAAATTAAGAATAGTCCCCTTAGGGGGATTGGGAGAAATCGGAAAGAACATGATGTCCATCGAGTATGGGGAGAACATCCTCATTATCGATACTGGGATCATGTTCCCTGAAAACGATATGCTGGGTATTGATTACATCATCCCAGATTTTCGTTATCTCATGGATAAGATCGATAAAGTCCGTGGGATTGTGGTCACACATGGCCATGAAGACCATACTGGTGCGATACGGCATGTGATCCAAGAAATGAGCGTACCCATCTACGCAACCCCTCTCACGAGGGGCTTATTAGAAGTCAAATTGCGTCGAGGACGTTTACTCAAGGAAGCTACTATTAAGACGGTGAACGCAGGCGAATCGGTTCAAATTGGCCCCTTCGGAGTCGAATTTTTCCACGTAAGTCATTCGATCCCCGATGGTGTTGGGCTTGGTATCACTACACCGGCAGGGCTCATTGTTCATTCGGGAGACTTCAAATTCGACCACACTCCCGTAGATGGGTGGCCAACTGATTTTGCCAAGCTTGCAGAATTGGGTGGGCGAGGCGTGCTTGCGCTGCTTTCGGATTCGACCAACGCAGACCGGCCAGGTTGGACCCCCTCAGAAGCGGTCATCGATGGCGGCTTTGATGCTGCATTTTCAAAAGCGCCAGGTCGTTTGATCATCGGAAGCTTTGCGTCTCTGATTTCTCGCATGGCTCAGGTTGCTCAAGCCGCGCAAAGGCACGGTAGGAAAATGGCTTTGGTCGGTACGAGCATGGTTGAGAACGCAAAAATGGCGCGAAAACTTGGGTATCTAGATGTCCCTGATGATCTTATCGTGCCCTTGGATGAAGCCCTAAAACTAAAGCCCTCACAAATCGTATTGATGTGTACAGGAACTCAAGGTGAGCCTTCTTCCATATTGGGCAGGCTCTCGACTGGAACAAATCGCCATTTCGAATTGCTCCCTCAGGATACGATAGTCATGTCCTCCCATCCGATACCCGGAAACGAGGAAATGGTCCATCGAACCATTAATCGACTTTTCCAACGCGGTGCGGACGTTATCTACGACGCGATTGCACCCGTACATGTCTCTGGACATGCCAGCCAAGAAGAGATGAAGATGATGTTGCAACTCGTCAAACCCAAACACTTCATCCCCATTCATGGTGAACTGCGTCATCTTAAACAGCATTCCATCCTAGCTCAGGAAATTGGGATAGATCCGGAACACATTGCAGTAATTGAGAATGGAACAGTGATCGAATTCCAAGATGGGAAGATGAGTGTCGGCGATCGTGTGCCAGGGGGATACGTTTATGTAGATGGTAGATGGGTTGGGGATATAGGTCCCACTGTAATGCGAGAGCGAACATCACTTGCGCGTGAAGGTTTTGTGGTGGTCCAG
>JAGLGG010000174.1 GCA_023144145.1 Anaerolineales bacterium
TTCGGAAAATGGATTTCCACACCTTGTTCTGCCAACTCACGCTTGAGCTGCAGACGCAGCCCGGAGGGAAGCCAGACCTCGCTATCGACAGGAGCGATCACAACTTGCGCCTTGGTCAGAAATGCCAAACCCGGCAGTAGTTGTGCGGCCTGAGCCGTCTCCGCCAGGTGTAAAACCAGGTCGGCCTGCGGAAGCTCGGGAGATAGAAATTCCAGCGGTTCATCCACAATGGGTGGAAGGGAGCGTGGCGCAATAATCGAGTCAACCTTCCAGGAGGAAGGCGCTCGGCAAGAAATATTCTCGACAATCCGTTCTCCGTAGTGATCGTGGACAAAAGCCAGAATTCTCATAATAACCCTCAAGGATAGAAACAATACCACGGATAAAACCGTCTGCCTATCGATGGAAATCATCCCTTCCCAGCGCGAACAATCACCTAATTAATCGAGGTGAGATGTTCCCATCCGGCCCTCAGGGGTAGGTCAGAAAATCCGCGAACGGTGGGGTCGGGGGAATTATCCAAGGCGAACCCTGGGAAACCAAGGGCCTACCGGTATCACCCTGCCGCACCAGAAATTGCGCAGCGTGATTTATATTCACCCAGCATTGGGCTGGAATGTTATACTTGTCGATAGTGGGCGATCTAATAAGGAATTTCAAACCTTCCCGTATACAATAAATATCAATATTTCTATCGATGAGCATAAATATCGTTACACTTGAATGTTGAATCCAGAAATCATTTAAAACTTGAACCCGAACGCTTAAATAAGAGGCTACTTATGGATTTTCTTGCTACCTTGCTTGATTTTTTTATCCACCTGGATGTTCATCTTGGTGAGATCATTCTGAACTACGGGGGTTGGACTTATGCAATCCTGTTTTTGATCATTTTTATGGAAACAGGATTTGTTGTGACCCCCTTTCTGCCCGGAGATTCGTTGTTGTTTGCCGCGGGCACCTTTGCCGCTCTTGGCTCACTCGATCCTATTCTTCTCTTTTTCCTTCTCTTTGTGGCGGCCATATTGGGGGATACCGTCAATTACTGGATAGGGAGCGTAGTTGGCCTTCGCGCTTTTGAAAAGAAGCGTCGCTTTTTGAATCGGGAGCATCTAGTGAAGACCCAAAGATTCTTTGAGAAATATGGCGGAAAGACCATTGTCCTGGCTCGTTTTGTCCCAATCGTACGAACGTTTGCGCCATTCGTCGCCGGGGTGGGCACAATGCAATATCGGAAGTTTGTTTTTTACAACATACTTGGCGCTTTCTTATGGACGTCTCTATTTATTTTCGGTGGCTATTTCATCGGCAATATCCCCTTTGTGAAAGAGAACTTTGAGATTGCCATCATGGGAATCATCTTCGTATCTGTGTTGCCCATGATAATCGAATACATTAACTCGCGTCGTAAGAGAAAACCTGTGGAACTGCCGGACTAAAGAGACAATATAGTAGGACATATATGGAGGATATCAATGCATGTTAATACCAACCCTAACAGAAAAGATACCCTTAAAGAACTGATACAGAGCCTCCACAATGGCGAGGACACGGAGGTGGTAAAAGAGAGATTCAAGAATGAATTAGGAGATATTTCGACTGGCGAGTTAGCCATGGCGGAAGAGGAACTAATCAACGAGGGGCTGCCCAGGGAAGAAATTCATCGACTTTGTGAAGTTCACTTGGCTGTTTTCAGAGAATCCATTGAGCAGCAAAAACCTTTGGCTCCCAAGGGCCACCCAATCCACACCCTAATGGAAGAGCACAACATCTTTCTCGAATTCGCCTCCGAACTAAAAGATGTGGTGCAAAAAATTAAGGATGCAAATGAGATTGATTCCGAGAGCATAGAAGAGTTAAAACTATGTGCAGATAAATTCAAGGGGTCTGAAAGCCATTACGTAAGGGAGGAGAACGTTCTATTTCCTTACCTCGAGAAGCATGGCATTACTCAACCCCCGGCGATCATGTGGATGGAACACAACCAGATAAGAGAAGTTAAAAAAGCTCTATACAAGATCGTCGATGAACAC
>JAGLGG010000175.1 GCA_023144145.1 Anaerolineales bacterium
TCTAATTTCTCGACATCCTCCAGCGCTCGCTGTCGAAGGTAGCCAGCACGATAGGTGGGATTCATTATCGATCCATCGATCGCTGCAATCACATCATGACCCGTATTGCTTCCCTTGATTTCTAGTACTGCTTCTAAAGCGATGTCCTCAGGTGTCATAAACTCCATCTGCCTGAGAGCGGTGATAGCTTCGAACTCGCCTCGCGTGAAGAGGCCATTTTCTCCAGTATCGATGACGGGTAACTCCAAACTTCCCCTCTGGTCGAAATTGCTCTCATCATCTCTCAAAATAATGGTGCCATCGATACGATCGGATCTGCTGCAATAAATATATACTGGCTTCCCATTCTCACGGATCTTGTGGCTTGAGATTTCGGAATATCCTATCATTGCCCCCGGCTTTATTTCCTTGACGATGGGTCCATTTGGTGTGCGCGCCATGAGAAAGAGAAGGCCAGTATGTGCAAAGGCGATGGCAGTCTTGATCATAAGTTTGGCTGAGGGTTTATCTTCACTGTGGGTGTAGGGTATATTCAAACCCATCCCTCCAGTGCCGGTAGTACCAATTTTCAAATAGAGGCGAGTTTCGACTTCGCGCATTGCTCGATTCAATAAAAGTACATGACGTGTAAGTTGAGGTGCTGCTTGCGAAAGAAGGAGGGTTTCAAAGGCAAGATTGCTTTGCTCCCATGAAGGAACATCGCCCTGTGTTTTGGCGGCGTCAATGTTGTCGAGAGTTTGTTTGGCGAGGATCGATGTGGTGTATACGTCCTGATAGCTAATCGCAGTAGCGGTGTTTATCGAATCCACAATAACGTTCGGTCTTTCATTCAGAATCAATTCAACAAGCCTTGATCGACCGTAAGACTCACTCAAAGGGCCAAACAAGTCCTCAAATAATGCATCCCGGCAATCATCATCTTCTAACAACTCCAGGCGGGGTTTGTCACAAAAATCAGTGCGCACAAATACATCTCCCCAACTCCCGCTAAATTCAATATCACTAGCTGCAAACATCCCCTGAAGTTCACTCACCGCGTTCATAACTTCATCACGATGTAGAGAAGCAAGAATGATTTTTTTGGGGAAAAGATCATTGGCTATTCTTCGGGCAATTTGCAGCCCGACCAAACCGGCTCCACCGAGGATAAGAAAGGTTTCATTTATCACAATGAGCTCCTTGTTTATTGGAAAAACCAGATTACCCCACAGTTTGTTGTGGCGTTGAATGGCAAGCGTGGGTTTTACGGGTGGCAGCCCCCATATTAATTTTTTCCTTGGAAGAATCCTTGCAGCTTGCTGCGAGGTTCTTCACTTACTCCGTTGAGCACCGCTCAATCAACCAGGTTATTATCTTGATCCATCTATGCCCTTTATGGCAAGTATTTGGAAGACATCCCGATGACCTGAATTTTACCCTGTCGCCCGCGATTTACGCCTATGCTATACTGCCAGAACCCTGATCCATGCCCGTTCGGGGATACTCTCTTTGAGTGTAAGGTAAATTGTCGATGTTTTCCGACAATTTACTCCACTTCATGAGACGTGTTCCGTTAGGGATGAAGGGGATGGATGCAGGGAGCAAATTAAGGCCTAACAGATAGCGCATTGCAGCTTAACTAATCTGAGGTAATGGGCCTACGTACAGTTGAAGTAAATCCAATGGGCTTTGAATTACAAGAATCAGATCGCACACTTGCCTCTTTAGAACTGCTATATAACGTAAGTCGCGAACTCGCATCACAACTCGACCTCGACGCGTTGCTCGCAAGAATTTTACGCTTAACTATTGAAACCATTGGAGCAGAATCCGGAAGTATTTTGGTGCTCGACGATCATGGTAAAGTGGCGGACGGGGCACTAAATACTGATGGTGAACATCATGATCATTCTGGCCCGAGACTGGCTGATACCTTTGAGAAAGGCTTAGCTGGTTGGGTGGTAAGAAATCGCGAACCCGCGCTCGTGATGAACACACTGGAAGATGAGCGTTGGTTGAAGCGTGAACACAAAGTTTCGGAAGAAAAACGAAAATCGGCAATCTCGGTTCCTATCCTTGAGCGAGAACGTGTTATTGGGGTACTTACGCTTTCACATACAGATGAAAGCCAGTTTACAGAAGATGATTTGGATCTGCTCCAAGCGATTGCAGATCAAGCAGGACTGGCGATCGTTAACGCGCAACATTTCAGGGCTGAGCAGGGACGTCGACAATTTGCTTCCACACTTCAAGAGATTGCCAAGAGTATCAATTCTTCTCTAGACACCACCCAGGTCTTCCCACTCATTCTGGAGCAACTCAGCCGAGTGATCGAATACGATAACGCGCGTATCTTCGTCTACGAGGACAATCAACTCAGGCTTGTTGCTGCGAACGGATTTGACGAGGATGAGGTGACGGAAGGAATTATCATCCCCGATGATGAAGAATCGCTTATGGGACAGGTCCTTTACCGGAAGCGTCCCTTGGTGATCGACGATGTGCAGGAAATCTCAGGATGGGTGATGTCTGAAAACCTTAAACGTGCCGATGAGGTGCGGGCGTGGATTGGTGCACCCATGCTTTCGCGAGATGAAGCAGTAGGCTTATTGACAGTGAGTTGTAGCAATCCTTTTGCCTACGGATTTCTTGAGGTTCAGGTGGTCGATGCATTTGCCAACCAGGCCGCCACAGCTGTTGCCAATGCACAACTCTATAGTGAAAGCCAGCGTCAAATGAGTGCAATGGTTGCTCTTGCAGAGACAGCAAGAGTAGTCAGTGCGAGTTTGGAGCTAGATGACGTATTTAGCAGGATCCTTTCCCAGACTTTGAAGACCCTTGATGTTGAAGCAGCCTCACTGGCTGTGATCGATGAAAGTACTGGCGAACTGGAGTTTAAATCGGCGAAGGGTGAAATGGCTGATGAATTACTTGGGATTCGATTGGAGAGGGGAGAGGGGATCGCAGGATGGGTAGTTGAAAATGACGAACCGATCATCGTTCCTGATGTCCAAAATGACCCCCGTTTTTTGCCCGATGTAGATCGCAAGTTAGGGTTTGAAACCCATGCAATCGCTTGTGTCCCAATTAGGGTCCACGACGAAGTAATTGGTGTTCTTGAAGCACTTAATCCAAAACGAGATGAATTTGAACCGGCACTGCTAGAGATCTTGATGGGCATCGCGGGAATGGCAGGAACAGCAATTCAACACGCGCGGTTATTTTCAGAGACACAGGCTGCTCGCAAACGATACACCGGCCTCTTTGAAGATAGTATTGATCCAATCCTGATTACCGATCTCGAGGGATGTCTGACCGATGCGAATGTCAGCGCATATGTGTTTCTCGGGTATGAAGCGCCAGCATTGAAGGGTTTAAGCATTTTCGATATCTACCAGCCTTCTTCCAACGACAATATACCTGAAATAACTGATTTAGAACCTGGCGACGCGCATGCATACGATGCCAGTCTTACCCACGAGAGCGGTACACAACTGCCAGTGCAGATCCATGTGAAGAGGATGGATGTTGAAGATCAACCGGTCCTACAGTGGATTGTACGAGACATTTCTGAGCGCATAGCCCTGGATCAATTAAGAGCGGATCTAACCTCAATGATTTTCCACGATTTGAGATCACCATTAGGCAACATTATTTCCAGTCTGGAAGTAATGAAGGACTCCATCGAGGATGATGAAGAGCTGTTGGGACCTGTAATATCGGTTGCTCAGCGATCAAGCCGGCGCTTGAGCCGTTTGATTGACTCCTTACTGGATATTGGCCTATTGGAAGAGGGGAAAGCGGTCTTATTTAAGACATCTGTAGCACTACTTCCTCTGGTGCAAGAGGCGGTCAAGGAAGTGCAACCAATTACAGAGGCCAAGGAGCACACGCTGACAATCGATGATGAGTCGGAGACCCCCAAATTGGAAATTGATGTAGATATGATACGGCGTGTGGTTATCAATCTAGTCGAGAACGCAGTGAAATACACTCCTAGTGGAGGAACAATTTCAATTAACCTCGAAAAAATTGGGGATAAGGTCCGGTTTGGCGTGAATGACACCGGCGCAGGAATTGATCATGAAGATCAGTCGAGAATTTTTGACAAATTCGCTCGTATAGAACGAACAGGTCGTTCAAAAGGTTTAGGCTTGGGCCTTGCATTTTGCAGATTGGCAGTAGAAGCTCATGGGGGAGAGATCTGGGTAGAGAGTAAACCCGGAAAAGGCTCAACATTCTTCTTCACCCTCCCGGTATAATACAGAACCTACTATAACCTGAAGTGACAATGGCTAGAAACTGGCCTTCATTACTTCTCGTCAATATGTCTCACGAAATTCAATTTTCCGGAAGCTATCTTGTAGGAAAAACAATGAAAAAAATCATGACTGATGTCTACCTGGAGAATAAGTTCTCAGGTGTTCAGCTTGGATTAATAGTTACAGATGATGGGGTCCTACTAATCGACAGCCCCATTCGTTTGGAAGAGGGGCGCGCTTGGCTATCCCGGGTTGCGGAATTTGGCGTGCCAACTTACACAGCACTGTTAGATCATCATCCAGATCGGGTTGTCGGTGCGCGGGATCTTGGCATCCCCATTATTGGACACCGCTACACACGACAGCATCTGGCATCGAAATCCGATTCCTTTAAGGGCAGTGCACATCCCATCGGCGCAGAAACAGATCGATTGAAACGGATCACGGGAGTGAGTCGCTCTATACCGGATTTAACATTTCTTCAAAAATTGAAGATTCGAATGGGTAAATTTGAGGTCGAATTCTGGCATCAACCCGGGCCAACTCACGGAGCAATGTGGGTTGTCTTTCATAAGCGCAAGGTTGTGTTTATAGGTGATACTGTTTGGGAGAATGACCCCCCATACGTTGGGCAGGCGAATCTCGCCGATTGGCTGACGAGTTTGGATATGCTCAGGTCCCCGGTTTTTAACTCTTACCGATTCATATCTTCCCGAGATGGTCTGATAAAGCGAGAAGAAATTAACTCAATGGCTCGGCTTGTACGAAAGTTTCAAGTTCGTGTTGAGCGATTCACTGAAACCGATGATCCAGAACCCGTAATTACGAAAGCTACCAACGAAATTATTAGCAGCTATAAGTTAAGTGAAAATAGAGAAGAAACCGCACGTTTTCGCATTCAGACGGGTCTTGAAGACCTCTATCATCAATTGCATGAGGTTGAAGACTAAGAAAGCCACTTACTCTTTCCTTGCATAATTCCTGAAGGGCAATCGTCCATGAGCTATGAGCCAATTCTGGAAGTGACTCGCGGGAGCGTGGTTGAATCTGTTCATTATGGGGCGTATGCAATTGCAGACAGGGCTGGGAACAAATTTCAATCATGGGGAGATATAAATACTGTCACCTATCTCCGGTCGAGCGCTAAGCCATTTCAAGCGATAGCTCTTATTGAGGCGGGAGGCGTGGAACACTTCGGCTTTAAGGATAAACAAATCGCATTGATGTGCGCTTCTCATTCCGGATCGGATGCGCATGTTGAAGTGGCCCACTCTATTCAGGACTTGATCGCTGTGACAGAAGATAAACTCGTATGCGGCATCCACCCGCCATTGGGTATGGCTGCGGCACGTAGGCTCATACGAGAAGGACGAGAACCAACCCCCAACTGCCATAATTGTTCGGGAAAGCATTCAGGCATGTTGGCTCTTTCTGTCTTGATGGGAGAAGCTGTTGAAGGATACTCTGAGCCCGATCATCCTGTTCAGAAGTTAATTAAAGACACAATTTCTGAAATGTTCGGCCTTAAACCCGATAACGTTCATATTGGTATTGACGGGTGTTCTGTCCCCACTTTCGCCGTTCCAATCCATTCAGCAGCAACTGCCTTCGCCCGATTGGCAGATCCGTCAAAGTTCTCAGAAAAAAGACAGCAGGCCTGCGAACGGATATGGAGGGCGATGACGAGTTACCCGGAAATGGTTGCGGGTGAGGGTCGTTTAGACACAGAACTTATGCAGGTATTCAACGGATCTGTATTGTCGAAAGGGGGAGCGGAGGGATATCAAGGTATTGCAATAGCCCCTGGTGCGATTGCGCCAAATTCTCCTGCTTTGGGGATCGCATTAAAGGTCTCAGACGGGGATCGTAGCTCGCGCGCACGGGGGTATCTTGCCCTTTCGATCCTTAGGGATTTGGGGCTCCTTGGCGAAGAAATACCGCCGCCGTTGGTCAATTTCGGATCAGACCTCATCAAGAACTGGCGGGGCATTGTGGTCGGAGAAATGAGAACGATATATCAGTGGAAATAATTTGTATAGAGGGGCAGTGGAAGAATTTCAAGGTCTAAGGACGTCCGTCCAGGAAATGTTGGATGTAACCCTCACTTCACAACAACTTGAGGCCTTTCGCCGGTACCAATCAGACTTAATTAGCTGGAACGAGCAATTTAATTTGACCGCTATCACTGATCCGGCAGGAATTGAGGTGCGACATTTTTTGGATTCACTCACCTGCCTGTTGACTCTGAGTTCAGGTACAAGCATGCGTGTCGTCGATATTGGCACGGGTGCGGGATTTCCGGGGATACCTTTAAAAATAGTGTGCCCTCAAATGCGATTGACGCTAATTGAAGCGACCAAGAAAAAAGTGGATTTCTGCCAACACATTGTTGATTCACTCGAATTGGAGGGCGTAGAAGTGCTCCATGGTAGAGCTGAGAAAGTGGGACATGATGGAGATTATCGTAGCGGATTCGATTGGGCTATCGCGCGCGCAGTTGCGCCGCTCCCAGTGTTGGTTGAGTATCTATTGCCATTTTTAAAGATCGGGGGGCATGCTCTTGCGCAGAAAGGCGAAACGGCGCATGCGGAAACCCAAATTGCTGAGGGTGCACTCGGGATACTAGGCGGTCAAGTAGACCGATTAATTCCGATTGAATTGCCTGGTGTTGTCGAGACGCGTTACTTGGTTGTCATCGACAAAGTTGCTGAGACTCCGGGTGCATACGCTCGACGAGCTGGTATACCCACCAAGAGGCCGTTGGGAGGGAGGAGGGGCTCCTGAGAATTTGGTATCTGACACCTTTTACCCTCGAGCGTCTATAACCCCCGGGGGTTATCGTAGGGGATCATGGGATGGGTTATGAGAATGGCTTTATCGTCCCCGCCTCAATTTCCCAAATATTTGCATCGTCCTGGAAATTTTTATCAAACATACTCAGGTCTGCGGAGGTCAGGATCGCTTGGTTTACATTTCCCACACACTGTAACAAATCCTCTCGGCGGTAGGGGTCTAACTCTGCAAGCACTTCATCTAACAATAAAACCGGCCATTCCCCCGTGCGCTGGTGGAGCCAATCGACCTCACCCAGTTTCATGGCGAGCATGGCGGTCCGATTTTGACCACGTGAGCCATACATGCGAAGATCGATGCCATCCACGATGAACCGAAAATTATCGCGGTGTGGTCCGAGAATCGTCGTCCCACGCGCAAGTTCTTCTCTGCGAGAGTTGGATAGGGAATTGAACAGACCGGAGCGAATCTCTTCTCGTGAAATTGAACTCCAGTTTATGTCGGAGCTTAGGGGCAAACCCAGTTGGTCTTGGGGTAGATCGAGGGGGTGATAGGAAGGCGCGTACTCCAAAGTAATGCTTTCACGATCGCGCGTGAGCTTGCGATGAATTTCGGAGGCATTATTTTCGAGTTCCTCCAGTGCGATCATTCGAGCACGCATCAAGGTGGCACCGAATTCTGCGATCTGCTCATCCCAAAATTGCAGTTCCGCTCCACCATTTCCTCGGTCTTGCAGTTTCTTCAGAAGGGCGTTTCTTTGAGAGAGCACTTTCGAATAGTCAGATAATGCAGCTGCGTAGGTTGGGTCTGATTGGGAAAGCGCGTTATTGAGATATTTTCGCCTTTCGCCAGGAGGGCCTTCTACAACACGCATGTCCTGTGGCAGAAATAAAACCGTGTTGAAACCGCCGGCAAGATCTTTGGCCCTACGTTTTAGGCCATTGATGAGTATTTCTTTCTTCAGACGTTGATCTCGAGTTGGAGTAGACGACTCAAGGACAATGCGAATCTCGATCCGTTGTAAGCGTCCCGCTTTGAGTATTTCAGCTACCAGGCGGGAGAAGGGGGGTGTCTCCTTTAAAGCTAGAAAATTGATGAGTTGGCGATCACTGGCTGCATGAGGAGAGTTCGCGCTGGTTAAATAGGACAGCGCCTCCAGAAGGCTTGTTTTCCCCTGCGCATTCTGACCAACCAAAATCGATGGCCCTTCTGGAAAGTCAATTTCCAGTCGAACGAAATTTCGAAAATTGGTCAGTGATAGGTG
>JAGLGG010000176.1 GCA_023144145.1 Anaerolineales bacterium
GGAAGAGAGTTATGGGCAATAAAAATCCGACATGTTTTTTAGCTCTGAAAACAATTTCTAATTTGCGAAATATTCTTCGAACACATAGTCCTATTCATATCGTTGAAACCCTCTTAAATCGAATTCAAACCATTTCAAATGCTGTCAAACGATAGCCGCAAGCAACATACAAAACCCTTACGGTGGACTTACGTACGCCTTGCAACCCAAGGGTCTAGCACATTACTCAGGTATGATTATGGCAACAAGATTACTCAAGGAGCGAAGTCCCGATCCTAGGGAGAACGATACAACAGAATACTCGTCGAAATGGCAAAACCGTCGAAAGGCGGTGACGCAAAGCTAAAGGGCCTACGGTTTGAAAAGACCATGGCAGCCAGTTACCGAAACGGGAAGCATACTTTTTTATAGTTGCCCGTTCACCTGGCTAATAGCTAGAAGGAACGGGCAAAAGTTTTAATCAGATTTACACAGAGTGGTAACGGTAGAAGACCAGGGCAAAGGATAGCAATTATGAAGAAATTATTCAAAGCAATAAAAAGAAGTGAGAAAGGTCAGGCTCTGGGGGAGTACAGCATCATGATGACCGGGTTGTTTATGATCACGATCGTGATGCTGATGTCGACGGGCGAAGCGCTGCGAAATCCCTTCTGCAGCATTGCGGACACGCTGAACTGGCCCGCCTGCGCAGAGCTGCAGCCCGATTGGGGCATTGCGGAAGATCCAGAACCTGAAGAGGAAGAGTGCCACGTACTGCAAGAATCTGAGGGTGGATCCGAATGTGACGAAAGCCCAGATTGTAATGTGCTGCCGGGCATAAATAATGGCTACTGGGATGCACCAGACGATTCGCCTATTCGATCCTTCGTGATCAAAGCCGGTCGTGATTATCACATTTACCAGAGCGGAATTACGTTTGATGGCTGTTATGAAGTGTGGTTGGGCGAAGATGCTGGCTTACCCGCCGATGCGGTTCAGTGGGAGAAAATTAGCGATGGATCTCATTGTAAAGACATCAGCCACATGCAGTCCTGGTTCGTGCCGCTTTGTCAAGTCTGAAACTAAAGCACATTAGGCTTTAGTTGACAGGTCGAGGCGCCTGAATGCCTCGACCTTTTTATTTAAATTCTTGCGAATAACCCCGTAGGGCAGTTTTCGAGCTGAACACAGTTCACACACCCGACCTACAATGATTTCCAGGACCGTAGGACAGTTTTCAGGGTGAGCGTAGCTCACCTTACAAACCACTATCGTTTTGACTAATATCTCTGAATTAGATATACAATTACATAAAGATTTTAGTGAGGAAATTAGATAAGATTAATCTAGATACTATCTAGATACTATTCGACGAAAGGGCAAAGCGACTGAAAAGTCGTGACGCAAAGCTAAAGGGCCTAAAGTTGTCAAAGGACAACCAGGGCAGCCAGTTGCCGAACGGGATAATAAAAGTTAGTTGAGCATTGTACAAGCCCGTGCAATTGGCATAATAATGGCCAGCACGGGCTTTAAGTTTTTGAAGGATCATAAAGAATTGCGGCTACGGCGAAGAACGAGCTGAAAAGGATGAGCCACCATGGGAAAGATACCTAAGCTAATAAGGAACAATAAGGGACAAGCTCTCACAGAATACGCCATTGTCTATCCCGCTGCGGTTCTACTTGTGATTGGCGCGGCATGGGTGCTGGGGGCCAACGTCAGCGACGTGTATCGCCATGTGGCGAGTGTCATCGTGGGGCAAAAGGCGTGCGTAGCCCAATATGACCATAGCGATAATTCTGTTTGTGATGGGGCTGAGTATTGTGAAAAAGTTGAGTACGAGGATGTAGATAGCGGTTCTTACATCTATGATGGTGCCCTTTCGATCGACGCGGTGGTGATAAAGGCTGGAAAGACCTACGAGGTGCGTAGGGATGACCCCTTTCAGTTTGTGTATGTTACTGATGATGGTTGTTATCAAGTTACATTTAAGACCAACAAAATCTCGTGGGAGAGAACGGGCGGCGGGCAGGATTGCCAGGGCGTAAGCCATATTGATCACTGGCAGGCGCCCATTTGCACACCTGAATAAGTGCTCTTTATTCTTCATTAAGCACCTCCTGGTTGAAATAACCAACAAACCAAGATCCGACAGTCGACTGTCGGATTTTTCATTTTCTCTAATCACACTTTATCGAATCGTATCGAATCCTACAATTTCACCGGACGGGTGGGTGAGCGCAGCTCACACGGAAACCCGACCTACCAATGTTTTCATATCCCCTGCCGGGAAGGAAACCCGGTCTACGTTTGTTTTGTATCAACGTAGACCAGGTTTCTATACCTGGTCGATTTGTTGCCTCGAGACACACCATGGTCGATTTTAATTGAGAATGCCAGTCGGGTATGGAAACCCGACCTACAGAAATATTTTGACCGTGGGCAGAATTTTACCTCGAGACACTCCCTCCTTACCAGCAGCTTGAGAGCTGCCCCCTCGAAGGGTTACTACACCTTACAGAGCAAATTTCGGTTTGATATTATTTGACATTGATTGGATCTACTTATACTTACAGGGGCCTTACAAAGGTACCTACAAACACCTAACATGCACTACAATGTCCGTAAGTCGCTCGTAAGTTAGATCCAACGATCCTTGGGTAACGCCTTACACCCAACCATCGTAAAAAGAGGGAAATTTCTAAAAACTGAACAAGGCGATTTCTCGGCGAAACGGCAAATCCATCGAAAGGTGGAGACGCAAAGCTAAAGGGCCTGAGGCTGGTGGAAACAGCTATGGCAGCCAGTTACCGAAACGGGAATGTTTTACAAAAACATTACATGAAGTTAAAGCCCGTATAACTGGTTTATCTAAACTAGAGGTACGGGCTTAATTTATTAGCCGAGCAGAACCAACGAGTGGAAACTACGATAGAGGGCCCAGAGTGGAGAGCCAATATGGCTAAGATACTTGGAAGGCTCATGAAAAACGAAAAAGGACAGGCCCTCGTCGAATATAATATTCTCATCCCTGGCGCCATCCTGTTGGCTATCGCTGCCGCTTGGATCCTCGGTCCCGGTGTAAGTGATGTGTATCGCCACCTGGTCAGCGTGCTTGAAGGCCCAAAGGAGTGCGTGGTCTTCGATCCTGCTGTTCAAGGAAATGATTTTTGCGATCACAGCGAAGACTGCGAAAAAGCAGAGTGGGAGGAAATGGATTACGGCAGTTACTCCTACGACAGCGCGCTAACGGTTGAGACCGCAGTCATCAAGGCTGGTAAAACCTACGAAATTCGGCGGGACAACCCATTCGACTTCCAATATGAAACAGATGATGGTTGTTACAGGGTGACCTTCAAGACGAATAGGGTTGAGTGGGAACGAATTGGTAGTGGGGACACTTGTCAGGCAGTGAGCCATATTGATATCTGGCAGGCGCCCATTTGCCAGTAGCTACATCTGGGAAATTCAACCAGAAATTATTATAGAACTAATAAGAAAACGATTAAAGTCTCGAATGAAATAAAGAACCGGCGCATCTGAACGCCGGTTTTTTATTGCTCCAATGATTGGATCTGCTCGAATATTTCTCGTAAATCGTTGTATATAAGTTTCAGGGCGATAGCATTATTTCTGAGATAGAGGTGATCTTTCCTGGATCTCTTCCTCCTCCAACTTCCATACCTCTGTGGCTCGGTCGATGAAAAGTATTCCCTCAAGATGATCGATTTCATGTTGGAAGATGCGGGCCAGCCAATCCTTTGCTTTTATTCGGATTGGCTCTCCATGTCGATTGAGAGCCTTAAGCGTGATCGTGTCGAAACGCTCCACCTCGCCCATATAACCTGGAATGGAGAGACACCCTTCGTTATTTAGATTCGTCTCGCTCGAATTCCGCACGATTTCTGGATTGATAAGCACATGAAGTTTCGGAGGCTTTGGTTCTGCCTCAGGGTCTTCACTTGGTTCGGCATATTCCGCAATAATCACACGCTGGTCAGCCCCTACTTGCGGCGCAGCCAGTCCAACGCCGGGCGCCGCCCGCAGGGTCTCGATCATATCTTCGATGAGTGCCTTAATTTTTGGAGTAAGCGCACGAACTTTTTTCGAGCGTTTCCGTAGAAAAGTGTCAGGCGTGGTCAGGATTTCACGAATGGCCATTAGGTTCACCACCATCATCTTCGCTTTCACTCGAGGACACCTCGTCGTGATAAGCCGACAGCCATTCTACCACTTCATCGCGCCGTTGGACTCGTTCTAGTTCAGCCTGCCGCTCCAAGAAAGAATCCTGAGCAAAAACAATGTCCTGCTGCACCCGGGCAGGATCATATACGCCGTCAAAGGAGAATTGAGCTGTCCCGACATTGGCGACGACCGAGCCAAAATTCAAAATCACACCGAATATGCCACTCCGGTCGATTTCAGTTCCAAGTACGTTTTCAAGCGGCGCTACCATACGCACCTCTCGAGCCAGGGGTTTCTTACTGACATCAACAATATGGCTTGGCGTGATCTGGTAGATGTCGTTGGCCCAGTCGATGTATCGATACAGCCACCAAATGGATGAGACGAATATTAGACATATGCTAATGAGGACGGTAATGCCTGGGTCAAACTCTTCGAAGAAACCCGCAAGATTCATTATCAATAGGATAATGATAAGAAGGATCATAAGGGTTGGGGTCAGAATTTGCCGGAGCAGTAAAGCCCAATGCTTGCGGTAAGTAATCACGCCATGCTCTTCAAAACGCGTTTTCAAGGTCCAGCGATCAAGCCCGATGTGTTGCTCTCCCTTTTCTGCTGGTTCATAAGCTCTATCGATGAGGCCAACTTCACCCTCGCTCTCCTCCTCAACTTCTCCTGGGGCAGAAACTCTTTCCTTGATCGCCTGGACGATGTCATCGCGATCGGTGAGTTTTCGTCGGTGTTTATAACGCATCCATTGATCTTCAAGAATGGATGCCATCGTGTATGGGGTAGGGATATTCTTAAATAGTAATTCTCCCGTATATGTGCGAATGATCAAGTCGCCATACCCTAACAGCCGGCCCAGCGCGCTGGTACTGACACTCACGGATAAAACCCATTGCAGAGGGGTTTCCTGACGGTTGTCATAGATTCCAATCACTTTCTCCAGCATGACCGCTCGCCGGTTGGTGACAATGCGAAAATCATTACCCCAATCCAGCCAACGCCATACACCAAGCAAAAGGCCAGCCAGGCTCATCCCTATCCCAAACCATAAGGACAGGTTACCGACCCCAAAGGGAGCCCATATCCACGAGGCGACTCCCAGGATAATTGCCAGAGTTGGCAAGAAAAGGGATTGGACTAGTATAGCTCGATGCACTCGGGCGATGGCGGAGATGGTTTCATTCTCACCTAGCCAGCCAAAGTTTTGACGGAAGATGATACTTTGCATCGTGGCAATTTGCTTGAGTCCATCCAGCACACGGGGGTGACTTTGAATGAAATGTGATAGGGCAGGGCGAGGCCAGCGAAGGATTGTTGTAGCCTCAACGGCTCGAACACTCCCCCACCATGGCTCGCCATTCACAAGTTCAACGATCCCTAAGGACTGCCCTTCATCCACGAGGATTTCACGCTCGGATTCAACTTTCAAATCATGCATAACAACCATAACCCTTCCTCCGAGTATGAGCAGTAATCCGCGCGCAGGTGTTCCCTGCTGTGCGATGATGTCTCCAGCGGAGAATTCTTCAACCTCAAACGCCTGGAGAACGTCCTGCAGCTCCCCCGGATTCAATTCCCGCAAGAAGGGCAATCGTTGAATGAAAGCGAGATGGTTTGGATCGTGCACTCACACATTTTAGCATGTTCATAATGTCCATACTCATAGATGGAGAACTTTGAGTGGATTCCATGAAAATCGGCAAATCTCTCACGGAGAAAGAATTCGACATGTGGTGGGCCGGCTTTGCCGGCCCACCACATGTCACAACCCATCTTTGTGGAGACATATGCCCACTGATCTGGAATGCACCCGAGAACTCTAATTGGCATAAAATTAGATTCAATAGCCCTGTGCTATAATCGCCCCGAAATGGAAAATCCGTTCACCGAACACCCACTAAGGCTTGGCACGTATTTTGCACGTACTCTTAGACTGAGTCTGAGAAGGATCTTTTGTGGCAAAGAAAAAAACCTCAACTTCGCGTCGCACAAGTAGATCGCGCTCTACGAAACGCAGCTCGCGCGCCAAACCAAAGCCAAAAACCACACGACGGAAATCGTCTGGATCCAGGAAGCGCTCACCGTCAAAAGCCTCACCTTTTCGACTCTCACGTGAGCGAAAGCTTGACATTATTGGATTGGTTCTAGGGGGTGTGGGTCTATTTACCTTATTGAGCTTCATATCACCCGAGCAGGGCGTCATTTCAGGTGTTTGGATTGATATCCTCAAACGGGGATTTGGTTGGGGAACACTTGTCATTCCTGTGGCCTTGCTGGTTGCGGGTGGATGGATGCTATCTCGTAAACTTGGTGACCGCTACAAACCGCCAAACTTGGAACGCATCATTGGGGGTGTTTTCCTATTCTTTGCCATGTTGATTGTTTTGCATGCAGTGTCGGGTGGCAGCAATTACGAGCAATGGTTAGAGGTTGCTAGAGAAGGTCGAGGGGGTGGTGTAATCGGCGCGGTTCTTCTCTCTGCACTCAACACTGGCTTGGGCGCCAGCGGCACCGTCATCGTAATGCTGGCTTGGGTCATGATAGGTTTGACCCTGACATCTGGTACTTCTGTTCCACAGTTGCTGGAGGTTGGAGCGCGTGCCTCTCGTTGGCTGCGAACCAGAATCCCTTCCTTCTCCTTAAGACCACAACGATCTAGAAGCGTCCCACCAGTGGATGTCGCGCCCCTTCCGAAATCCAAGGTGCCTGATCGGGCATCAGCCCCCCCACCTCTCAAGACAGGTGCGACGCCGGCGCAAGAAACATCTCATATAAGTGTTCCCACTGTTGCCCGAGGTACTTCGTGGACATTACCTCCTCTGGCAGAGATTTTGGAGCCAGGTATTGAAGGGAAGGTGGATGCGGCGTTCGATCGAGATCGAGGTCGTGTGATCGAAGAAACGCTGCTGGCTTTTGGTGCACCGGCGAGGATTGTGGAGATAAATCGTGGCCCCACCATCACGCAATTTGGCGTTGAGCCAGATTATTTGGTGAGTAGGGGTGGAAAAAGGACCAAGGTAAAGGTTAGCAAGATATCAGCTTTAGCAGACGATCTCTCCCTGGCGCTCGCCGCACGTTCCATTAGGATCGAAGCACCTGTTCCTGGGAAGGGCTATATCGGAGTGGAAGTGCCCAATACCGAAATCTCTCTGGTTTCTCTGAGGGACGTTATGGAATCGGAGCGCTTTCAGAAGATAGGGTCGAAGCTACGCTTGGGTCTGGGACAAGATGTCTCCGGTCACACAGTTTCAGCAGATTTGGGGTCGATGCCTCACCTGCTTATCGCGGGGACGACAGGCTCCGGAAAAAGTGTGTGCGTTAATTCCATCATCACCTGTCTGCTGCTTCAAAACACACCGGATGACCTGCGCATCGTGATGATTGATCCCAAGAGAGTGGAATTAACCTATTACAACGGCATTCCGCATTTGCTTTCTCCGGTAATTGTCGAGCTTGATCGAGTGGTTGGAACTTTGAAGTGGATATCGCGCGAAATGGACGAACGCTATCGGCGATTCGCGAAGGAAGGTGTGCGCAACATTGCCGAATTCAATCGAAAAATGAATGACACCAACCAGCCAAGATTGCCGTTTTTGGTAGTTGTGATTGATGAATTGGCGGATTTGATGATGTTAGCGCCGGATGAGACTGAACGCGTAATTACGCGAATGGCACAATTGGCGCGCGCCACAGGAATTCATTTGGTGATTGCGACACAACGACCCTCTGTCGATGTTGTCACGGGTTTGATTAAGGCCAATTTCCCAGCGCGCATCGCTTTTGCAGTTGCATCTTCTGTGGACAGCCGGGTAATTCTGGATCAACCTGGGGCTGAGCGCCTTCTGGGTCGGGGGGACATGCTCTTTCAGTCACCCCTTGCAGCTTCTCCAGTTAGAATGCAGGGGGCATTTGTGTCTGAACCAGAGCTGGCACGGCTGATCCGTTTCTGGAAAAATGCCGCCCTGGGAGGGGAGCAAACCCATCCCATGACCCCCTCTGCCACTGCCACGATTCCCTTGGATTCTCCCCTTGAACAGGTGCCCCTATGGGAGGATCTTCAAGTTGAGGATGAGCCAGGGGATGTGTTGTTCGATGAAGCAGTGGAAATCGTTCGCCGGATGCGACGTGCCTCGATTTCACTTCTTCAGCGCCGCTTGCGCATCGGTTACACGCGCGCGGCACGACTCATCGATGAGATGGAGGAGAGGGGATTAATCGGTCCCGCTCAGAGCGGTTCTCAGCCGCGTGAAGTATTAGACTATGGAAATTTAGCTCCGATGGAAGAAAGCCCCCAAGACTAAGCGTTGAAAGATTGCATCTCACCATCTCTCATGTTATGATTTTGCATCAGAACATGGTACCGTGCCGACACCCTCTGACGAGTCGAAAGAGGGAATATCAACCCCAGGCGCCATATGAGATTTCTCATCAGAATTAGACAATTGAATAAGCTAGGTAACACACCAATACTTTTCATGGAGGAGAAGATATGAAGAAGCTGTTTCCTGTTCTTGCGCTACTCATTGTAGCGGCGGTTGTGCTGACTGGGTGCAAAGCCGCAGCAACAGAGGCACCAGAGCCAACAGAGGTGCCTGTTCCCGCATACATCGCGTGCCAGGTCTCGGATACCGGCGGCACGGATGACAAGTCTTTCAACCAATACGCCTGGGTTGGAATGGAGAATGCTGAGGACGAATTTGGCGCAGATATTCGCTTCCTCGAGTCAACTGGTGAAGCCGACTACGAGCCGAACCTGAATGCCTTCATCGAGGAAGGCTGCGATTTGATCTTTGGCGTGGGCTTCCTACTCAATGATGCCACAACCGCCGCAGCAACTGCCAATTCGGATGTCAGCTTCGTGGGCATCGATCACTGGTCGCAAGATCTGCCGAACTACCTTGGCAGCTTCTATAACATTTATGAGGGCACCATGCTGGCCGGCTACCTAGCCGCAGGCATGACCGAGACCGGGATTGTCGGCGTGTACGCCGGCATCAACATTCCGCCTGTCACTGCCTTTAGCGATGGCTTCTACCTGGGCATCCAGGCCTATAATGAGGCTCATGGCACAGACGTGAAGCTCGAGGGATGGGATCCTGTCGCACAGGATGGCCTCTTCACCGGCGATTTCTTCGACACCGACAAAGGCCGCACGATGACCGAGGCACTGCTTGATGCAGGCGCCGACATCATCATGCCGGTTGCAGGCCCTGTAGGCGCGGGTAGCCTTGCGGTCTTTGAAGAGCGCGACGCAGGATTGCTCGTTGGCGTTGATACCGATTGGAGCGCTTTCTATCCCGATCAAGCCCAGTATGTGCTTGCCAGCGCTATGAAGCGCATGGACCTAGTTGTCTACGACGCTATCGTCGCTAGCATAGACGGCACGTTTGAGGGTGGGAACTTCACCGGCACCCTTGAAAATGGGCGTGTGGGTATGACCGTGGGTTCCGCGTGGGCCGATAATATCCCGGCTGACCTTATGGCTGAGATTGAGGCGCTGGCTGCCGATATCATCTCTGGCGATGTGAGCGCTGTGTTCGCTCGGGAAGAGTAAATTGGCAAAACACACACCTAGACGATAATAGGATAACAAGAGCCAGGACCAAGTCCTGGCTCTTGTTCCTGATCTCGTGCTACGCGCATCCCGACAAGATCATGATCTAGTTCACCACCTCAGGCCAAATTGCATACAAAGACGGCCTATGATGCAATTTCGGGATTCATGATTCCTGCAACCCACAATGTAAACATACTTAAGCACACTCAAGTGATGAGGCTCAAATGGCACCAATACTCGAACTTGAAGGGATTACCAAACGGTTTCCGGGTGTCTTGGCTAATGACAACATTAGTATTTCGCTGGAAGAGGGAGAGATCCACGGCCTTCTAGGTGAAAACGGCGCCGGGAAAACCACATTGATGAATATTCTCTATGGTCTATATACTCCAGATGAGGGAGAAATTCGTATTCGTGGAAATGTCATGCAGATTAAATCCTCCGGCGACGCGATCCAGGCCGGGATTGGTATGGTCCATCAGCACTTTATGCTCATTCCGGTATTCACAGTCACGGAAAACGTCATGCTGGGGGATGAGGCAACGAAAATTGGTGGGATCTTGGATCGCGAATCCACGGCGAAACGCATTCAGGAGATTTCCAGCACCTATGGTTTGGAGGTCGATCCCAGCGTGTATGTCAGTACACTACCCGTTGGCGTTCAACAGCGAGTGGAAATCATCAAATTGCTTTACCGTGAGGCCGACATCCTAATATTTGATGAGCCCACCTCGGTGCTTACACCTCAAGAAGCCGATCAGTTGTTCCGCATCATGCACTCGTTGGCCGAGAGAGGGAAGTCGATCATCTTCATTACCCATAAGCTGCGAGAGGTGATTGAGGTAGCTGATCGGATAACCGTGATCCGCCAGGGCCAGGTTATCGGGACTACCACGCCGCAGGAAACTGACAAGAGCAAGCTGGCCTCGATGATGGTCGGGCGGGATGTGGTTTTGGAAGTAGAGAAAGCAAAAGCCAAGCC
>JAGLGG010000177.1 GCA_023144145.1 Anaerolineales bacterium
CGATTTGCGCTGTCGAGGAAAAGCACCCCCGGTTCGCCATTATGCCAGGCATAACGTACGATCAGATCAAAAATCTCTCGGGCGTCAACAGTTTCAACCAGCTCACCGGTGTGAGGAGCAATGAGGTCATAAGTACTATCCTCTTTCACTGCCTTCATGAACTCATCTGTCAATCCTACAGAAATATTGAAGTTTGTGATTTGGTTTTCATCCACTTTACATGATATAAAATCGCGGATGTCGGGATGATCGACTCGCAAGACAGCCATATTGGCACCCCGCCGAGTGCCGCCTTGAGCGATCTCTCCAAAGGCTTTGTCATACACACGCAGGAATCCGACCGGGCCGGTCGCGAAGCCTGCAGAGGTATTTACTATTGAGCCTTTATGTCGTAGGTTAGAGAAAGAAAAACCATTCCCACCACCAGTTTGTTGGATCAATGCGGCGTCGCGCAATGTTTGGAATATGCCCGCTGAATCGCGACCCATATCATCGCTGATAGGAAGGACAAAACAAGCTGCCAATTGGCCAAGCGGAGTACCTGCTCCTGTAAAAGTTGGAGAATTCGGGAAGAAACGCTTCGAAGCAAGTAGATCATAGAATTGCATGGAGCGAATTTCTACGTCACCAGTCCACTGACTTTCCGGTTCAGCAATATGATATGCAACTCTCCAAAACATCTCTTCGACGGTCTCAATCGGAAGGCCGTCCTCACCTTTACGAAGGTAGCGTTTTTCAAGGACGGTTCGAGCATTTTCAGGCAGTTCTACCCGTAATGCATTATCCGGAAGTGCCGGTCTATTCTTTGAAATCAAATTAGTATTGATCACCTCAACATTTCCATCACTTGATTCCAGCATTTAGGAGTCCTCCTGAAACCACCCTAATTCAAAAAATTTAATGCTTCCTACAATTAATTCAGGTCTTTGCAGCGTTAATCTAATAGACGATCGATTTCATTTCGAATGGATTCCAGATCGTCGAGACCGAGGTAGACAATTGCATATCGTACGTAGGCAATATGGTCGAGGTCTTTTAATGCAGCGACCGCCATATCTCCAACGACCCGTGAAGATACTTCGGCTTTTCCCATTGCTTGGAGTGTTGCTTCGATCTCGCCAACAAGTCGGTCGATATCTGCTGCAGAGACTGGTCTTTTCGCACAAGCGATTCTAAATCCACGCGCAAGCTTTTCTCGATCAAACTCCTCACGCATTCCATCCTTTTTAACAAGTAAAGGCGCAGATAGAATTGCTCTTTCGTAGGTGCTAAAGCGTTGATCACAGGATAAGCAAACCCTTCGTCGGCGAACGCCACCTCGAGCATCGTGGGAGGTGTCAATTACCCGTGTTTGGTTGTCGCGACAATATGGGCACTTCATTGTAAACCTAAGATGGAACGTATGTTCCACGCCAGATGTAGGATCGTTCTCTATCAGTACCCCGCTATATTGGGGAAAGGGACCGAATTCTAACATGCTGAAAAATGTCACGCAAGCATTTCAGCCCGTACAAACCTTAAATTAAGTCCTATTTGGCTTAATATATGCAGCTCTGCCCCAATTTAGGCCTAATTTAGGTCCAGCAGACAGTTTTTTAAGCTATAAAAAGGAGCTAGACCGGTGTCGGGAGGAGGAAGAAACCGACACCGGTCTTTGAGGAGCGATCCAGGGATCCATAACAAAGGAACGTAAAGAGCCTGGAACGGAGCAAATTTGTGCGTGGAAAGATCCTGCCGGGAACGGCACCATCAGACATATTCGACAATTTACTATTGTAGGCTTTGCCAACATACACATTGTCACGCTGGCAATTTCCTTTCGACTCCTACGAGCTAAAGGCTGCGCAATTCTACTGTGACCTCAATAGGTGTCCTCTACATTTTCAGCGATTTTTCCACACAGATAGATCACAATTTCATGGATCCCCACCCTACCTAGCGCCGACGCAGGAAGGCGGGAATATCCAGGTCGCTATAATCAACAGTTTGTTGCTGAAACCCTGCGGCTAAGGGCTCAACTTGCTCTGAAGATTTGTCGACCTTGACCTTGCTCCGCGACCTATGAAGCGGTCGCCGTAGCCCACTGGAACGCTCAAATCCTGTAGCAATTACAGTAACGCGCAGATCATCTCCAATACTTGGGTCAATCACTGCTCCGAAGATCAGATTGACATCTGGATGTGAAGTTTCTTTGATGATCGCTGCTGCCTGGTTGACTTCAAACAGAGTGAGACCAGGCCCGCCGGTTACATTAAACAGGATTCCTCGTGCCCCATCGATCGTAATGTCTAGCAGGTTGCTAGAAATTGCCTGCT
>JAGLGG010000178.1 GCA_023144145.1 Anaerolineales bacterium
AACGATTTAATTCGAAAGGTGCTTATCGGCACAAGTTAGCAAAAGGATCGGGGGCTATCCAACTAAGCTGCGCAGTTCGAAGACGTACGAGAATATTGCCCCAATTTGAACGATAGTTCCCACCAAATCTAGCGACAATAACCACCCAAATTCCTGACAATCTGACAAACTCCATGGGGAGGGCGATCAAATCACGCAATTTGACGATCGCCATCAATTAAAGCATCATCCTATCCAGTTCAAGAATTCGATAGGATGTGCCAACATGGTGCTAGGATGTTGTGGACATCCCAGAATGGACAGAAACTATTTCCGCCATGATTGAGAGGGCAATCTCTTCAGGTGAAGAGCCGCCAAGATCTAAGCCAATGGGTCCATGAAGCCTAGCAAGCTGCCTCTCCTCCAAGCCTTCGGCGGCCAAACGCTCCCTGCGCTTAATCTGGGTTTTACGGCTTCCAAGCGCACCGAGGTAAAACGCTTTGCTTCTGAGCGCCAGGCGCAATGCTGGATCATCAAGTTTTGGATCATGGCTCAAGATTGCAATTGCGGTGTGAGCATCAAGACCTATTTGCTCCAATCCTTGGTCTGGCCAAGCATTAACCAAGCCATCTACTTCTGGAAATCTCGCAGAAGTACCGAATACGCCTCGTGGATCCACGACATATACCTCATAACCTAGCACTTTTGCATACGCAGCTAAGGCGATCGATATGTGTGCCCCACCGACGATGATTAGTTTTAACGGCGGTAGGTAAACTTTATAGAATAAATCAATTTTGTTATCAAGAAATTGAAACGTTTCTATATCAGAAGTGTGCGAAGGGAGAAGTTCTCTAGCTTTCTCACGGAGAGCGTGGAGAAGATGATCAACTGGAGTGTCAGTTGGGTCTTCATCTTCGGTAACAACCAGTAACTGTCCAATGAACTCATCAGGACCATCAAGCACCATGGTAAAAATAAATGGCAACTTCGAGTCCAAACTCGATTTGATGCTTTTTAAGGCAGTTTGGTCGGATGACAAATCGGATAGAAGAGGGCGAACAAAAACATCAATTTCTCCACCACATGCCAGACCCACATCCCACGCCGTCTCATCCTTTACACCAAAATGTAGTTTTTTTGGTTGTTGGTTCTCAATTGCTTTCAACGCTTCATCTATCACGGCACCCTCAACACACCCTCCGCTGACTGAGCCATGAAGTTCACCGCTCTTGTTCACAACCATCCACGAGCCAATGGCTCTTGGAGAAGAACCCCACGTATTCACCACAACCGCAATGGCAAAACTCTCCCCTTCTTTCATCCAGTTCTCCACTACAGGAAAGACATCCCGCATCCATACCACCTTTCGTGATGATTTAATGTAATGGTGCAATTTCATTGCACCCAAAATCATCATATCGACTAAGTTTACGATCGATCGTACATCTATTACATCATAAATGAATGGAATAAATTCCACAGGTTTCGAATTTTGACATTTCAACGTTCAGTAAATGAGTCCGATGACAAGGTCATTCACGTTCGTCCCGGTGGGACCCAAATCAACTGTGTCCCCGATTGCCCTAAAAAATGTGTGTGAATCGTTATCCTCAAGGAGCTCTCTTGCACATAGGCCTATTTTTTGTGAATGTGCCAGCGTCTCCCCAGTGACAATCGCACCCGCGGCCGAGGTCGGACCATCAACTCCATCCGTAGCCAAAGTCATTAAAGCTATACGATCAATTCCCGCCAATTCTAGAGCAACTGATAGGGCTAATTCTTGATTACGCCCACCGATCCCAGATCCGTCAACCGTGACGGTTGTTTCTCCCCCAAAGAGTACGCAAATGGGGGTTGATTGACCCGCTCGACTCTCATAAATGCAAGTGAGCATGGCAGCAATGACCCTCCCCACATCGGCAGCTTCACCTTGCATTGCGTTGCATACGAGGTAGGTTTGAAAGCCCAGATCTTGCGCCTTGGCTTTTGCTGACTTAGCTGCAGTTTCATTATTGCCTATCAGAAAATTCCAAACACGATTCTGGCTTGTCGGATTCGATGATCGTGATCCATGGCGTTTCTTCCTTAATAATTCCATAACCGATCTTGGTACCTTCAAACTTAATCCATATTTTTCAAGGATAGCTAGTGCATCTGTTGCACTGGTTGGGTCTTCCACAGTAAGTCCAGAAGCAATATCTGCAAGTGAATCACCAACAACATCAGAAAGGATCAGGCCAACCGTCAGTGCAGGATTCGCCAGCCGGGCCAGTCCGCCACCTTTTAACCTGGAAAGTTGGCGACGGATTATGTTAATTTCGTGGATTGTTGCGCCGCTACGGAGCAGCAAATTATTTATGGCTTGTAAGTCAGAGATGCTTATGCCCGTTTCAGGAAGGTCAAGCAATGCAGATCCACCTCCTGAAATCAGCACAATTACTATGTCCTCCGACGTTGTAATCTCCAGCAATTCAGCAATTTGTTGGCCGGCCTGGATCGAATTTTCTGTGGGAAGGGGATGGCCTCCGATTATATAATCTATCTTCTGGCTGTGTGCTGGGGGAGGATCAGGAACAGCAATGATGCCCTTTGTGATCTTATGCTTAAGAATTTGTTCAACCGCCACACCCATGGCAGCGCTAGCCTTTCCAGCTCCAACGACATAAATCTTACCCTTGGGGGAAAGTGTGAATTCATTTCCCCCGATCGAAAGTCGATTTCCATCTAACGACAAATATCTATGAATTGCCGCGCTTGGATCCACGGCTGAGAGCGCTGCATGAGAGATCTGTTCCAGATTCACTCGGTGGTCCTTCCAAAATGGGGAATTACACATATTCCTAGTCACTGTGAGCAGTATTTCCGTTAGTTCAAGAGGTGGGATCGCTAGTGCAACCTATTCACCTACGTACAATTCTTTGTAGATATTGAAAAATTCGTAAATTGAACGGATGTAGATCTGTGGTTGGTCAATTCGGATGATTTCAAAGAACAAATCAGGATCGTCTGGTGCGAGTTCTTTCCATGGTGTAGCATTAAAATGTCCTGCGTTGTAGGCCGCGAGCGCGGCGTAGAGGTCGCCATCATATCGATCGCGCTGTTCAGCCAGGTAATCAATCCCGAAACGAACACTGACGTGTGGTCGATATAGATCCTCATCTGTGTAGCCCGGGGGCCACCCAAGCTTCGCAGCAATTTCCTGACCCGTGGGGGGAATTACTTGCATCAACCCCCGCGCATCTGCGTAGGAGGTGATGAATCCCTCGAATAGGCTCTCCTGTCGGACAACAGAGAGGACAAACGCAACATCCATATCGTACGTCTTTGCGACCGGAAAAATGAGATCATCGTAATACGTACCAAAGCGAATAAAGTTGAAGTAATCCGGGGCTGAGAGAGTTCCAGCATCATCCATTCCGGCAAGATCGAGTATCTGGCGAGAAGCGAATATCGCCGGTTGATAGAGCCCCAGATCCAAGAGCTTATGCAACAATCGATAAGTCCGCTCTGCGTTGTGGGATAAGGCATTCCTGAGCGATTCGAACTCAAGCTTAGCTTCATGAAAGAGTCCAAGACGCCAAAATTCCTCACCTCGATGGAGGCGTGAATCTGATGCCAGGATATCATCGAGTTCCGACAAATCACCCTCTGCACGTATTCCAAACCTTCTCCGTAACCATTCTTCCGCAAGTCCCTGTTCCCTAGTCCAATCAATCTCAAAATCCAGCTCGTAGGTCTGCTCGAATGGCTCAGATCCAGAAAGATGATCCAGAGATCGAACGGAGTAATATCCCGTTGGATCAGCGTCAGCGGCTGTACGCCAGCTCTGCTCAGCAGATATCAAGTCGCCTTCAGCCTGATGGGTCTTTCCAACCCAGAATCTTGCCGCTGCGCGATCCCCTGGCGTGCTGCTCAACGCATCTGCCAATAAGAACGCGTCTCGGGCAGCGCTGTAATTCTGAAGCCGGTATCGGGTGATACCGCTCATAAACGCCCCACGAAATGCCAGGCTGTGGTTGGGGTATTCATCCGCAATCCTCATCCATATTTCTTCGGCATTTTTCAGGAATCCCTGCCATTCAGACAGGTATGCTGCCAGGTCCAGCGCTTCCGCCGCTCTAGAATTATTCGGCGCAGAATCGATAAAACTCAACAATGTGACAATTGCACCCTCAAAATCAGACAATTCCCGCCATTCTGTCGCGGCCTTTTCCCACCAGGCATCCGTCCAATGAGGATCCTCGGGATAGGAATCAATTACCCAGACAAAATTGGCTATGGCCCTCCATGGATCTTCAAGCTCTCGCCGAATCAAGCCTTGGTAATAGAAGGCTGAGCCAGAGGGAGTTGTGGCGATAGCGCGGCTGAAGGCGTCGAGGGCAGGTTCATATTCTTCAGCATAATAATCAACCAACCCACGTTGAAAATCGTCTACCTGAACCCCTGCACTGACCAGAGAGACCAAACCCAAATAAGTTTCAATTTCGGCTGGGTAATTATTAACCGAATCCAAATATAGTGCGTAGGCTCCCTCAAAATCGCCCATCGCTTCTAGGGCACGGCCCATGAGTAAATTTAAAGCTGCTTTGGTCGCAGGCCTATTAGCCTGTGTAAACAGTTGTTCAAATATCGCAAAGGCGACGGGGTAATCACCTGCCTCGAGATAACTGTTGCCCACTTTTAATTCGAGCCAGAAGGTTCCCCCCAGATGGGCAGCCTCAAGCGCGCGTTGGTAATGAGGGATCGCATCCAAGGCTCTGCCTTGCCTTCTTTGTGCATCCCCGATCATCTCCTCAACATAAGACGTAAGTATCCCAGGACGATATTCTAGATATCTCTTAAAATCTTCTATCGCTAGATCATCCTCACCTAAAGCTTGAAATGCCGTTGCCCTAAGAAAGTGTCCATCCGGAGCCAACCCGTAATCAGCATAATTCGATAGGAACGTATTTAGTTCATCAACTGCCTCCAAATATCGAGTAGAGAATAAATAGACTTTGCTCAACCCCAATGAAGCTTCCGAGAGATCATCCGGGTTCGACGAAATGATCATGACCCTTTGGTACTCAGAACTCGAAATATCCCAATCACCATTAAAGAAAGCCCGATTGGCAATTTCTAGTGATTCCTGCGGATCCTGGGTAGGGGTCGGTGAAGGAGTTGGAGTTGGTGGAGGAGTAAATGTTTCCGTCGCCGGTACAGCTGTTGGAGGCGGAGGAGATGGTTCGGCACTGCTTGTCTGGGAACAGGCTGAGAGTATGCAAAACACCATGGGAAACAACCACCGAAATTTCAGAGCCGTTTTCAGCATGGTTGACATCATAAAGCAGGGAATGAGGCGTGTCAATTCATGTCGCTTTTTCAACCTATTGTTCTCAGCAGTATCTCAATCATAATAGGGTTGATCATGCCCAATTACTTAATCTTGCAAGTGGAGTGGGGGCATGTTAAACTCCACTTCGGTCATAATTACGCGCTCTCTTCTGGGGGCGCCTTTTTAAGTAATGGCCAATAAGTCACTGTCTTTTCAGTGTGGTTGTCTAAAATGTCCTTATAAATGTCATTTGGCATCATCGATGTCAGCGTAAGGGCGACTGGCCAGTCGCCCCTACACCTGTGGATTAAACAGCTGAGTCGTTGAAAATCCGACCGTTGATGTGTTAACTGCTGAGGGATAACCTTTTGAGATAGCCCCGCCTTGAGACATGATCGCCAATATTTGCTTATCCGAATGGGTTTTATCAATAGCTCTTTCTACGCAGATAATTGTGCGTAATGGAGTGAGAAGATGCGAAGCGTGCGTTGGAATCCTGATGGTCCTGTCGTGGAGATGATCGATCAACGCTTACTCCCTGGCGAATTTAAGGTCATAAGCTTCTCCACTCACGAACAAGTTGCTGATGCGATCACTCAGATGGTAATCCGTGGAGCTCCGGCGATAGGGGCAGCCGCGGCGTATGGCCTGGCACTCGCGGCTATGAATTCCAGTGCTAACGAGACTCCACATCTCATCGATGAACTATCTGCCGCTGCGAGTACACTTCGAGAGGCGCGTCCCACTGCCAGCAATTTAAATTGGGCTCTTGAACGTTTGCTCCGCAAAGCCAATTCGCTGCTATCCACCAAGCCTGATGAAATTCGCAACCTCATGCTCCAGGAGGCCCAACGCTTAGCCGATGAGGATGTTGAAATCAATAAGAAAATGGGGATATTCGGCGCTACCCTTTTGCCGCAATCCTCGAGGGTTATTCATCATTGCAACACAGGTTCTTTGGCCACTGTAGATTATGGCACTGCGCTGGGTGTGATTCGAACTGCTCATGAATCTGGGAAAACAATTCACGTCCTGGTTGATGAAACTCGGCCTCGATTGCAGGGCGCCAGACTCACGGCCTGGGAACTTGACCAGTATGGAATTCCCTTCGAGATCATCACTGATAACGCGGCAGGATCCTTCCTGGCGACGGGAAATATCGACGCGGTGTTGGTGGGTGCGGATCGCGTCGCTGCAAATGGGGATGTTGCCAACAAAATTGGCACCTATATGTTGGCCCTGGCTGCAAAGGACAACGACGTTCCCTTTTATTCTATAGTTCCCACCTCAACCATCGACCTGGATGCAGCCAGCGGTGCTGATATTCCAATTGAAGAGCGTGACCCATCCGAAGTTCTAGACCTGATGAAGGCTGGAAGACCCATAGCCCCGAGCGACAGTCGAGCCAGGAATCCAGCTTTCGACATAACTCCATATCGGCTGATTACCGCGATCGTTACCGAAGTTGGAATTTTGCGACCCCCCTTTGAAAACTCGTTACGTGAAGCCATCGAAAAGGCACAATCAAAATGAACCTCGTCCTCTCTGGATCTATTGCGTTTGATTATCTGATGACTTTCCCTGGTCGATTCCAAGATCACATCTTACCTGATCAGTTGGATCGCTTAAGTCTCTCATTTCTAGTTGATCATATGGTCGTGCAGAGAGGTGGAATCGCAGCCAACATCGCTTACACATTAGGCCTCTTGGGTGAAAGGCCACGGGTCATGGCAACCGTAGGTGAAGACTTTGCTGAGTACCGCACATGGTTGGAGAACCATGGTGTCGATACGTCCACGATCAAAACTATCCCGGGATTATTCACGGCGTCGTTTTTCGTGAATACTGATGAAATCAATTCTCAAATCGCGAGCTTTTATACAGGCGCCATGGCAAAGGCATCCGAACTGCACTTTGTTGACCTGGATCCGAAGCCTGACCTGACCGTTATTTCCCCCAACGACCCCCTCGCCATGACCCAATACGTGACTGAATGTCGAGAGCTTGAAATCCCCTACCTTTACGACCCAAGCCAGCAGATCGTTAGGCTCAATCCGGATGATATCCAATTCGGGATCGAAGGTTGTTTAGGCCTTCTGGCGAATGATTATGAGCTTGGTCTGATCATCGAAAAGACAGGACTAGATGTAGAAAAAATGGCTCAATGGGCAAAGTTTGTCGTCATAACGCGCGGTGAAAATGGCATAGATATTTACACAAACGGAGACCTGATTCAAATTCAGGCAATCACCCCTCAAGTTATGGTCGACCCCACCGGTGTTGGTGATGCCTTTCGAGGTGGATTCCTCAAGGGGTTTATGAACAAGCTCGATTTGGAGACTTGTGGAAAGATGGGCGCGTTAGCGGCAACGTATTGCATCGAGTCGAAAGGCACACAAGGACATAGCTTCGACCTTCAAAAATTCACCCAACGGTTCAGAGATCACTATAAGGACCAAAGCGCCTTGAACTCCTTATGACCCCTCTATCCATTTCAGAGCAGCACATTCTCAAATTACTTGAAGAGGACAGAAATTGGTCAGCATATGCATTGGCGGATATGGATCCAATACACAAACCTCACTCATGGTGGTTTGCTGATAAAACCGGCGTAGTTTTGGTTTATAGGGGCTTTTCTCCACCAGTCCTTTTTTCACATGGGGTCCCTTCAAGCTTAGAGCGACTGTTCCAAGAGATCCCTCAAGAAGATTATGTATTCACTTTGCAGAAACCGAGCAGGGAGTTGCTCGACCATCGTATGACGGTGTCTACCGAGCTCGAAATGTGGCGGATGACTATACATGAAGAAGGTTTTACTCCAACCTCGAATGAGGGAGTCCAACGATTGACCATGCAGGATCTCAACCAGATTCAAGTACTTTTCGCCGATCATCCAGACCAACCCGATGCGTTCGCTCCTTCCCAGGTCGAGCAGGGTGTGTATTTCGGCATTCGTGAGGGAACCAGGCTGGTAAGTTTAGCGGGAACCCATGTCCTTTCTAAGCATTTCAGTGTCGCTGGAGTTGGGAACGTCTTTACCAGGCCCGATCGACGAAACAGGGGTATGGGAACAAAAGTAGCATCGGCCGTCGTGAGTGAACTGCTATCTATGCGTATCGAAACCATTGTGCTTAATGTTGCTACCACCAACCTAACCGCGATTCAGAGTTATACTCATATCGGTTTCCAACCCTACTGCAAATATCATGAAGGGTTTGCGACTTTGCAGGCCTAATTTCATTTCATTTTGGAGAAATCTATGACAAAGCAATTTGACGTAAAAGACCTTAGCTTGGCGGAAGGCGGTCGCCGCCGGATCGAATGGGCTGAGCAAGAAATGCCTGTTCTGACCGAAATCAGAGAAAGGTACACGAAAGAACGACCCTTGAAAGGGTTGAAAGCATCTGCCTGTTTGCACGTAACGTCTGAGACGGCAAGCCTGATGCGCACGCTGCAAGCCGGAGGAGCGGATGTGGTGATATGCGCATCAAACCCACTCTCAACTCAGGATGACGTTGCTGCATCATTGGTAACTCACTTCGAGATCCCGGTTTATGCAATCAAAGGTGAGGACAACGAAACCTACTACGAACACATCCACTCATCTCTCAATCATGGACCTCAAGTTACGATGGATGATGGTGCGGACCTGCTCAGTACGCTGCATAAGGATCGACAAGAAATCCTCGAGGGTGTGTTTGGTGGGACCGAAGAGACTACGACAGGTGTAATTCGGCTTCGAGCAATGGCTGCAGATGGTGCACTTAAATACCCCGTCATTGCAGTAAATGACGCCATGACCAAGCACTTTTTCGATAACCGTTATGGCACAGGACAATCAACCCTCGACGGCATTGTCCGTGCGACCAACATCCTCCTGGCAGGGAAGGCTTTTGTTGTCGCCGGCTATGGATGGTGCGGACGTGGCTTGGCGATGCGAGCGAGAGGGATGGGCGCAAATGTCATTGTGACGGAGATCGCCCCTCTGCCTGCCTTGGAAGCTGTCATGGATGGATTTCGCGTTATGCCAATGCAAGAGGCCGCATCCTTGGGTGATATCTTTTGCACATTAACTGGCGATATCAATGTTCTCGATCAACATCACTTCGAGGTGATGAAGGACGGGGCGATCGTAAGCAACTCAGGGCATTTCAACGTAGAAATTAACATTTCAGCATTGGAGCAGATGGCGGAGGAAAGACGGCAAATTCGCCAGTTTGTTGAGGAGTTCACCTTATCCGATGGGCGGAAGATTAATTTGCTTGCGAACGGACGACTGGTTAATTTAGCGGCAGCAGAAGGTCATCCTGCCAGCGTTATGGACATGTCCTTCGCCAACCAGGCACTATCTTTGGAGTATTTGCTGCAGAATGCGGAAAATCTTGAAAACAAAGTTTATACCATCCCAGAAGAAATTGATGTCGAAATTGCGCGCTTGAAGCTTAGGGCGATGGAAGTTGAAATCGATGTCCTGACTGAAGAGCAGAAGAAATATCTGACTTCATGGGAGGAGGGGACGTAGGAGCAAGACGGCCGGTGGGGCGTCTTACCGATTAAACCTTGCGAAGGTTTTCAACTCATACCCCCTATCAAGCTAAGAAACCTTCGCAAGGTTGGCCATAAACCAGCCTCGTGGTGGACCCCCGGGGGTCTTAATACAAAGTAGGGGCTTATATTACGCCCCTACCTTGCGTGCTCAGAACCCTGTAGCACTGTCAATAAACTATCTCTAGGAGGAGAGATAAGTCTTACTCGGCAATCAAGTCCGCCTCAGCCTGACCCGCATCTTGTGGCTCCGTACTACCCTCCAGTGGTACCAGCTCTTCGTCTGGTATCAGCCCTTCGTTTGCACGAATGAGCATTTCAATATTATCTGCAATATCAACATTATCCTTGAGGTATTGCTTTGCGTTCTCTCGACCTTGCGCAATACGCCTCTCTTCATAGGAATAAAATGACCC
>JAGLGG010000179.1 GCA_023144145.1 Anaerolineales bacterium
CACAGAAACGAAGAAAAAGAGGACCGCGGGAAGGGTCCAACCTTGCTTGGGGAGAGTACGAAAAATTTGTACCAAGCAGAGCAGAGTGATAATCACAAGGCCTAAAAAATTTATGCCAATACTGATCTCAGGGAACAGTTGTAGAATGTGCCTGGCCGCGACCTTGATCAAAACAACACTAAGGGCAAGATTTCCTGCCAGCAATGCCCAACCAGTGATAGTGCCAGCAAACCCACCCATACTCTCGTAAACAAATGCTGATGTTCCGCCCCTAGCGCTGCTGCCCCCAAGGAGTTCGATAACGTTCACGAGTGTCAAGCCCAAAACGATCGTTACAAGCAATGTCGCAGCAATTGCATTCACGCCAACCAACCCGACAGCATTGCCGGCCAGAATTAGAAAGATACCTAGTATCAGGGCTAAGCCCGCTGCTGAAGCCCTGCCCACCGAAGTGATCAGACGGCCAACTCGGACCTCACCTTGAATCTCATCACCAAGTTCGCTGATCACTTCCTTATTTGTTGTATCGTTCACAGCCACCTCACCATAAGCATAATCTAGTAATCATGGGTCTTTCCCCAATGGGGCTAATAATGCAGATATGTCGGGCACTGTCTTTCAGTGTAATGTAAATTGTGGTGGATTTACACCACGTCTTGCGACATGATCGATGTGCATCCAATTATCGCATTATTTCTATTTCAAGTCATAGGTATGGTTTGAGTACAGAAATCCGTATCACACATGGCAAATTGAACGGGAATAAACTTGCGGTATATTGCACTACGTATTTCTGACAAGATATATGGCTATGCGAAGGATTTGCTAGATAGAAGGAGAGTAAGTAGGGGCTAAGAGCGACCGAGAAGGCAACAAAAGCCAGTTGTTGACCACCAGGAAAGGAGTTGTGCAGCGAGCAGAAGAACCATCGCCGCAACTGTGGGGAATGGAGAGCGTTGCCGAGTGTAGCTGAGACCTCCCCAAAGAATCACGGGCGTGATCAATAGGCTTGCCCACACCACCTCCCACGGCAGGACACGATTAAATAGAAACAGCAAAGCTAGGATGATGCCCAACGCCACCGTCCAATACAGAACTCTAAGGTATCTGATCGGCCAGAGCGTGGCTAAGGTCCGCTTTCCTACTTGGTCATCGGCTTTTCGATCCGGCCAAGTTGTAGCCAATAGGTTGATAAATGCAGCGGCACCAAAAGGAAGCAGCGCCGCTATCACCCAGGCCTGAACCTCCCCGGCCTGAACCACGAAGCCATATAGTGGTAACAGCACCCCACCCAACAAAGCATTATCCAACTCCCCCAATCCTCTCCAGCCGAGTGCGAGTGGTTTCAAAGAATACATCCATCCGAAGAATGTCCCAATAAAGAGAATCCCTATGGAAACTGGCGATAAAAATCCGCCTACGTAGGCGCCAAGCGCGATTCCAAAACCAAGGATTGCTGCATACCAAGCTGCCTTGAGCGCAATCTCCCTGGGCAATCCCGTCTCAGGAAGCACGCCGCTTCCTCCCGAAAATGGCGTGCGTGAGGTGAGTGCGTCTGTCTCATGGTCGGCATATTCATTAGCGTAGTGGATGCTTGCACTTAACGGAATGAGAGTGATCAGACCGATCCAGAACTTGGTGGGATCCAGATCCAAGCTTTGTGCTAGTGCAATCACGGCTCCTAATAGATATACAAAGGCGATCAGGAGAAGCTGCGTGGGCCGTGACATAGCAAATAACGCCCACATCACAGTGAATCTGTCACTCGAAGGCCTAAATCCACTTATCCACCGATGCTTCGCCAACAACGCCTCCAACTGGTTGTGATTCTGCTTAACTCATTCCATTCTATAATGAGTAAATGAACCTGAGTGTAATCAAGCTCCCATCGAAGTGTCTTGTCTCCAATTCTCGCCTAAATATACGCATCCTTGATGTAAAAAATGGCTGATCCAACATCACCTCGGACACAGTCTTTCAGTGTATTGTAAATTGTGGTGGATTTACACCACGTCATGAGACGTGATCTCGCGACGTTATAAAATTATAAATCTCCTCTGCGACGGCGCCTCTATTCACAGGGTGACAGGATCTAGAGTAATTTGAATGATGAAATCTGGGTCAAAACGCGCTGGTTCGTGGACTCCGCCTTAGGGCATTGTTCTCGTCCCAAGTAATCGTGCGCAAGCGGGGAAAGTTGTAGGGTTCAGGGCCTAGATCATAGATCTAGCCTGAGGAAATGCTATTAGAAATGACTCCTTGCGCATTTCTCGTTCGAAGGAGGGTTTCACTTAACGAGATTCGACTTCTTCTACATCCTCATCCGAAAAATTCATGCTTTCATTGTCGAGCAAGCTTTCCATTGTTGAGAGCAAATTTGCTATTACCAGTGGCTTATTGAAGTACGCATCTGCACCAACACGAAGGGCTTTCACTCTGTCTTCATCACTTGTTTTAGCTGAGACGATCACAACCGGGATGGAGGCTGTTTCAGGGGATGAGCGCATACGATAACAAACCTCAAACCCGTCCATCCCTGGTAGGACTACATCCAAAATAACCAGATCAATAGCATCATTGGCAATTATTTCAAGGGCTTCCAAACCATTTGTTGCTTTGATTGGAAGATAACCATCCCTTTCCAAGGCGTATTCCATAAGCATGGCTGCATGCGTGTTATCTTCTGTAATTAAGATCGTGCCTTTCTTTTCAATTCTTGGTCTTAGAGGGAGCTGAAGGGTAAATGAAAAGCCACTATCTTTACTCCCCTGCGCAATCATAACTCCCATATGTGAATCGATGATGTGTCTCGCCACAAAAATTCCTAGACCTTCCTGCGAGATGTCGTAGAATTCCCCCCGCGCTGTTTTGTGATCTGGCAATGTCGTATCAGAAGGATTTTCCTCTGCGCTGGTAATTTGTAGGATCAGGTCATTCTCATCAACCAAAGTGCGGATGAAAACGTGGTTATTAGTCTTGATCGAGCGAAGCACGGAACTTATTAAATTATGTAATGCATGACGCATATAGCTCTCGTCACCTTGCAAATCGGGTAAATCCTTCAAACGAGCATCAGCAAGAAATATCTGGCCTTCCCAGGCTGGTTGACTGAAGCGTTGGATGCAAGATTGAAGCAGACGGTCCATGGAAAATGGAGTGGAAGTGATATTTAGTTTTCCGGCTTGAATAAGTGATGCTGCTTCTAAATCCGCGACAATATCTGCTAAATGAACACTCTCGCGATAGGCGATATGTAGAAATTGCTCCTCTTGGCGAAGGTCCGATACCCCTCCGTTCACGAGAAGCTCTAGAAATCCTGATATCGCTTGCAGGGGGGCGCGCAATTCATGCGAAGCGATGGAGAGAATGCTTTCGACTGCAGCTGATTTATCGAGGTCCCGGGGTAATTGCTCGGAGGAAGTCCTGACCTTCTGATAGGATTTCAGAACCTCGATGGTTTCTTTATTCAACTCTGCTGTTTCAGGTAATTCCCCCGCCCCCGCCTCATTCTCTCGAATTTCCGCAGCCTCATCGATGGGTGACTCATCCTCCAATTGCTCATCGCTTACGGTATCAATCCTCTCGACAACATGCTCCTCAGCTGCCGACGAAAATTCCCCATCATCTTCTGATTGCTCGGGAAGTTCCGGCGTCAACATTTCAGCGACCGGCTCGTGCTCCTTTATTTGCACGGGCTCATCACTCTGAGCTTGGAGTGGGCTTGGAGCTATAAATTGAGCTGCCTCGGTGTTTACTTCCCCTGTTTCTCCCCCCTCAACTTCCATCTCTTTCCTACTATCCTGCGCCTCGAGCGGTTTCGTATCATCCACTTCGAAGGCTTTGGAGGCTTCTCCTTGTTCAGCCGTTATCAGCGCCTCGTTTTCATCGATCGATACATCTTCTTGCTTTTTGCTCTCAACCACACCTTCGGTTGCAACAAGTTCTTGCGTCTCAATGTCCTGTACTTCTCCGATCCAATCAACTTCATAGGTCTCAAAGTCCATTACTTCTTCGATCGAAGCCTCTTCATAATTCTCAATGTCCACGTCTTCTTCGACCGAAGCAGCTTCATAAGCCTCTAAATCGGGAATCACTTCGATCGTCTCAAGTAAATGTGGGTCTAAATCAGCCTGCTCGCTGAGTTCAGCCGTCTCCAACGCATGATTAATATCTGTAACCCCATCTACTTCAGATTCGAACTCTGGCCCAGACTCATGATCTACCTCAATAACCTCAGGCTCATCCCCGTGGCCAACTGGTTTAACTTCTACGTCTACCTGCCCCTGGGTTTCCTCTTTAACGATGATTTTAACGGGTGTCTCAATTGAGGCATTTGCCTTGTTACCATTGGGTTTTTCCGGTTCGGGTTTCGGTGCACGCAAACCGCGTTTTTCCAACTCTCTTCTGATTTCTTCACCAATCTTGGATGGTTTCCTTAAGCTGCTTTCCCTTTCAAAGGGTTGTGTGCCCATCTCTTGTCCTCTTTAATCTACCAATATGTGAGCTAGAGTCATTCAACTCATTCCCCGAGTTCTTCATAAAACGCTTTCATTGAGAATAAGTTGAATATCAACTCATATTCTCTAGTATCCAACCCCCATCTGAACATGTTTATGGTTTAAGCGAGTAGCTTCTAAATACTCATCGAGCATTCTGCGGTTATAGCGCCGATGGCCTCCTGGTGTTCGAAAAGGCACCAGAAGGCTCTCCTTCTCTATCCGGTTCAATGTGCTTAAGCTGATTCCCAGATAGGTACTCGCTTCCCTAGCAGTTAGGAGGCGGTGTTCTGAATTCCACATGCGTAATCTCCCTTTTCGTCTACCCACATTCCAGTCACTTTATTGAAACCTCTTTTGATATCCCCGTATCCTATATGACACGAATTGGGTGGATTTCTATGTGCACGATACCTCTCGCGTTCAGTTGAAAACGCTTTGTCTCATTTGGCACGGTTTCCCCCATATTAGCTTGCTTATGACAAAAAAAGGCTGATTGCAAACTAACTGTAGGGTGTTCGTTGGGTGCTAGAAAGTTAGGGGCTTAATTGGGATCTGAAACCAGGAAAATGACGCAAATCGGGTGCTTATGGCTGTCTGAGCGATTAGGTCTTGAGCAAGAGTATTTCGGCCTTCAAGGCAGTTCCGCTCACCTCAACTTTAGCAAGACTGGGTGGCTTTCCGGAACGATTGCTGCCCGCACTACCAGGATTGAGGAACAATATTCCCTCTACTTTGCGGACCGTTGGTAAATGCGTATGCCCTGAAATTACCAAATCAAATCCAGCAGCTTTAGGATTCAGATTCATGCTGAGTAAATCGTGCAGGATATAAATTGAAATATCGCCAATTTCCACAACCTCTGATCGCGGCAATTTATCCGTCCATGGTTCACAATCCATGTTTCCCCGAACCGCTACCACAGGCGCGATCCTTTCAAGATTCTCCAGAATCTCCTGTCCGCCGATATCTCCCGCGTGAATAATTAGATCTGACCCCCGAAGCACATCCAGGACATCCTCTCGTATGTTGTCATGGGTATCCGAGATTACACCAATCTGATATCGATCTTTTTCTTCCATAATGTTCATCCCTATTCGACCAACAAATACCTACTCCGTAATGCGGATCTCGCGGAATACTTTATAATGCCATCTTGTCCGAAGTCAACGTCAACATCTTAACACACGGATATGATCCTGCTGCTCTTATTCTTCATTATTTTGTTCGCTAGTTTTACCCAAAGCCTTGCCGGATTCGGCTCGGCCCTGATCGCAATGCCTTTACTGGCGAATTTATTAGGGCTGCAAGTTGCCGCTCCTTTGGTAGCAATGGTAGTTTTGGTGTTGGAGGTTGTGCTCATCATTCACTACCGACAGGCTCTCAATGTGAGGGTTGTTTGGAAATTGATTGTCCCTTCCTTGGGGGGAATTCCTTTGGGGATATTGTTCTTCAGCAGAATAGAAGAGACCATCATGCTTTCTATTCTTGGTTTTGTCATCATTGCCTATGCACTTTTCGCGTTGATCAATTTCCGATTACCTGAACTTCAACATCCAAATTGGGCTTTCGTTTTTGG
>JAGLGG010000018.1 GCA_023144145.1 Anaerolineales bacterium
CGATAGAGCATTCGACCGACCGAGATTACTCAACGCTGTTCGGATCCATCACATATTCCCACCAATTGTTAAACATCTCATCCTTTGATCCCATAAAATGAGGCAGGTGTTGAAACCACCACATGTGATGCATTCGGATATCCCCTGCTCCCCATTCTGCACAATTAACTAAACGGAACTCATTCTGGAATTCGGGATATTGATACCAATCATTGCATTTACTGGGCACATTGCGAGGATTACCCCAGTCGTAATCTCGCTCACTGTTGGGAGCATAATGAATGTTGCCCACCTCTGCTCGCCCAGGGTACTTCTTGTCGTACCGGATGAACCTTTCCCATAGATTATCCGCTGTTTGATTGCGAAAGACATGTGTAAGAATCGACTCGGCTCGGTGACCAAGGTCTTCTAGCATTTCCCCTACCCCACGTTCGTAGTTGAAGCCCATAATCACAAAGCGACGATTGCAACCCTCTTCCAAGGGGAGCGGTGGTGCATTGCACCAGAAAGCACCAGGACCTGCCATGATTGATTCATAATACCCGGCGTAAGGAAAGGCGAACAACCATACTTCGTCGATGTGTCCACTTTCTACCATTTCGACTACATCGAAGTCGCGAATGATGGCGCGATAATCCACTCTATCTGGCTCATGAAAACCGGATTTTGCCCTCCACGCCTTCAGGAAACTCTCAGTTGTATAGGTAAACCCGTCTTCCTTCACCGGGAAGCCATCGACTTCTACTCGCTCAATAATTTCGTACTGTGCAATTCCATAGCTGCATTCACTGACGTCGGCAATGTAAAGTTGTGCAAGTAGCTCCGGGTCATTCCAACCAAATAACGCACTCAATTTCACTCCACCCTCCTGAGTGATGATTGGATCATGAATGATTGAAAGCACCTTCCGATTAATCGGAATTGCATTTTCCAGGTGAAAAGATTGGGGTTTGTACATTAGGAATCTTGGCTAACCGAGTTTATAGAATTGCCGCCATCAGGGAATTGAGACCAGAAGCGCGATGATGATGGCCAATCCGACAGAGCTCAAGGTACCGATGAGAAAGTACTCCGCAAAGGCCGAATTCTTGAATTGTGGATATCTCGCCGCCGCTTTCGCTGCCACTGCAAAACCGATGGCAGCCAATCCACCACTTAATACGAGGGTGAAGGAAAATATTCGTTCAAGGATGCCTATCACCTCTCCGGCGTTCAAGCGAGGTTCAATTTGGTCGGATATTTGATCTGCTCGCACCAGACCAATAAGGCTTACCGTCACGACTGTCCCCCAACAAAACAGGGCGATAAAACCGGTCATGAATTTCAGCACCAATATGGGTAATAGCGCCGTCGTCCACAATGGTTCTTGGAAAATCCAATAAAAGACGACACCCATAAGGATCGATGGGAATATTCCGGCAACAAGTGGCAGAAAGTGGATTAACGGTCGACTCAGAGGATACCGATTACGGATATCCTTGCGGATGGATCTGCGTAGGATATACGCTGTGATTTCCCCCATTACGAATCCGCCAACTGCAACGATCAGAAATCCTCGCCATCCGCGTGTCACTTTGATGAACCATAAGGCGAAAATGGCCCCCCAAATTACAAAACGTTCGATCGTCCTACCCCATTGAAAAGGCGCCCCAAATCGCTCCATCGCATTTTTACGAGTTTGAAATCCGTACTCACTAAGTAGAAGGCTGAAAACAGAGATGAGATAAACCTCAAACATTCTCAGGCTCCATTCTGAATCCAATTCTAAGAGATTCGATCCAGTATTGTGTCGCCGAAATTATCCTTTCGGCTTCAGCCGCCCTCAAGTGCTGGCTGACAGCGCTCGCAGTTACTCCCAGCCTCAGGGCGATGGATTTTCCCGCAACGCCAGACATCGAGAGATCGAATACTTGTTTTTGCCTTGACGTCCATCTTTCCCGCAAACCTGCATAGAGCAGCGAGTAAATGTGAAATGCTGGTAAAGCTTGTGCTGCTTCAACTTCTACCAATGTCTCTCTTGTAGCCGCGCGTTCAATTGCCGATCTCGCTCGGTGGAAACACGGCCCGTCCATCCCCAAAGCTACCATCTCCAATGGTGTTTCTAACCCTCCAATTCCTAAACCGAATCGCAGCTCGATGGGATAAACTGATGCGCGAATATCCGCAAGTAGTTTGTCAACGCCATCCACACCGCTCAGAAGCCCCTGAAATTCATCTCCGATGGTCAGTACAAATCCTGCTGCAATCGTCTTTGTGAACAGTCGATTCGCTCGGTCGACCACCACTCGAAGACGCTGCTGAAGGTTCCTTCGATCTTCTACTTCTTTGGATCCTACAACATCTCCAATAATGGCCAGGTAGGTTTGTGTCATCGTTATCTCCCCTTTTTGTCTTGGCTCTATTATCTTGCTCAGCTATGAGTAATGCGCTCATGAGGGTCGATTGAGCATAAAACCTTCACTCCGCCCGAATTAAGTATATTCACTACATTTGTTCGTATTTTAGCCCCTAAGCTTAAGAGATGTCAAGGAGAAAATCTGGGAAATAAAGGAGGGTGCCTCATCCAGATTCGATAGGGGCCAGCAATGG
>JAGLGG010000180.1 GCA_023144145.1 Anaerolineales bacterium
TTTGGGCAGGGCTTATGCTCGATCAACGGATCGATTCCAGAGCATTCGGAAGAATTGTACTTTGGTTGTTGCTTCTCCTCGGAGTGAGTCTTTTTCTCTAGTTTGATGTTTCCCTTTGCCTTCGCGCCTTCAACTCTTCTAGAACCTGCGCATACCGTTCGCGCATGGGCGGATAAAACCAAGCAGTTAAGATCGCTCCCGGCAATAATATCGCCACCGTGGGCCCTGTGAGAATTCGGATGGTGTTCAAAGTAATCTCCGATTGAGCGCAAGTTGTTGCGCCCTCGGGGGGCATATCTCGGACAGACGATCGGCGAGCGATTTCAGTCGCCATTGTTTATTCGAGTAAAATAATTTCTGCCATCGGGCTAATAAAAATGTCACCAAATGTCACTGATCCAGTCTGCCTGCCAAAGGAAATTGTTCACATTACTGGATTGCATCATGGTAGGATCACAGACAAATACCCATCCAGTTGAGATAGTTTTTTAAAATTTTCTGCCAGCCCATACATCAAAATGGAGAACTCTAACGCCAACATTGTCATTTGTGGTGCCGGGATCGCCGGATTAGCTGCGGCATACGTTTTATCTTCCCGCGGATTTGATGGAATCCTCTTGGTCGATAAGGGCGCACCCCTCTCTCTCACCAGCGATAAATCCACTGAAGCGTATCGAAATTGGTGGCCCGGTCCAGATGGTGCCATGCTCGCCTTGATGAACAGAAGCATCGATCTGCTTGAGAGGCTAGCGCTTGACAACAACAATGTATTTCACCTGAACCGGCGTGGTTATGCATATGTGACTGCCAACCCCGAGCAGATTTCCAGCTTCAAATTGATCGCTGAGCGAGCAGCAGATCAAGGCGCTGGGCCCCTCAGAGTTCATAAAGGGCTCGCTGATGATCCACCTTATTCACCCCATCATGTGAGCAGTTTTATTGACCAACCGGATGGTTGCGATCTCATTCTCGACCCATTGTTAATCCAGGAACACTTCCCCTACCTTTCTGAGAACACGATTGCTCTTCTTCACACACGAAGATGCGGCTGGTTCAGTGCCCATCAGTTAGGAATGCTTTTTCTTGAGAAAGCGACTCAGCAGGGGGTAAGTTTCATCAACGCAGATGTAGAAGGAATAACCCTGGCGAACAATGCAGTAGACAATATCCACCTCCGAAAAAATGGGTCTCTCTCTACTGTCTCCACAAAACTATTTATAAATGCGGCTGGCCCCCACGCGCTGAAGATATGCGAAATGATCGGTATATCAGCGCCAATTTTTTGCGAAAAGCATCTCAAAGTGTCAATCAAGGACATTGAGAATGCGGTTGCACGTGATGCGCCACTATTAATTTGGAATGATCCGCAATTCATTGCTTGGGATGAAGGTGAACGACAAATGCTCTCCGAATCAGATGCTGACCGAATCCTGCTTGCAGAGCTTCCCTCCGGCGCGCATCTACGACCGGAGGGCGGGGCGGAGAGTCAAAACATCCTTATGCTCTGGCCTTATCATTTGGAGCCGGTACAGCCAACTTTTCCAGTAACAATCCCCCTCTCGTATCCTGAGGTAGTTTTACGCGGGCTTGTGACCATGGTTCCAGGTCTTCAATCCTACGTCGAGCGGATGCCCAAGCCATTCATCGACGGTGGCTACTATACTAAGACCCCGGAAAACCGCTTGCTCGCAGGTCCATTACCCGTTAAAGGAGCGTACATATTAGGTGCCTTATCTGGTTATGGTTTGATGGCTGCATGTGCTGCGGCCGAGTTATTAGCTGCACATATCGCTCAAACCGAGCTCCCATGGTATGCACCGGCGTTCATGTTGAGCCGCTACGATGATCCAAATTATCTTCGGACGTTTGAAGAATGGGAGCATTCAGACCGGCTGTAGATTCAAACGTAGGCTTACTCTGACGATCGCCTTGGGAAAGCTGCGTGCAGACGCGCAATCTCTCAGCCCATTTTCTGCGCGAAATGCAGCATTTGCCCAAATCTTGCAACATGCAAAAGGTGTAGGAGTAAAAATTCGAGCGCTGAAATTGATAGCCGGAATGAAAATGTCTTTTGATGGTGAGCTTGATTTGATACTCCTACTGGAACCTTTTCCCGGGTTTTGGCCAAATCAGGTTTCTGAGACGGATTGCCAATTGGATTTGGTGAATGTATAAAGCAAACTGAGGCCATTCAAAGCCCTACATTATCCTTACACAGGCTTGCAATCTAAGACGGGCTGTTTAGAATTGATTAGCTGCACCGTAAGTAATTTTACATAAACCAAACTGAGAGAGTTACCCACGTAATGATCGTAAGACGAGAGCTGCTTGAGATGTTGAAATCTCGAGCTGGAGATTTGGGATGATGGCCGCTGCGATAATTGCGGATGGTTTGGATCCCCTTTTGATTGGCATTATCGGCATCGTCACTATCCTTGTTTTGTCCGTCGCGCTTGTAATTATCGTATTGATTCGAAGAAGACGTAAGAAAGTAGAGCCCCCAAGCGAGGAGTTGTTTGACGTCGCTCAAAGGTTGGCTGAATCCAGTCAAGCCGCGGAGGGGAATGAACAGTCCCAATCTGCCCTTCGAGCTGCGCTTAACGCCCAACAACCCCCGGTCAGCCCAAGATCAAAGATCCTTGCGGAATTAGGGGCCAGACAGCTTCTAGAACAAGTAAACTCCCACATCCTGGAGGGGCGCGGTGAAATCTCGACGCGCAGTGGAGAAATCCGAATCGAATGGACTGATTTGGATGAGTCTTCGGTTCAAAGGGGGATCATGATACGAGTCCAAGACTCGAACACATTGCTCATTAATGGGCAACCCTTTTCTGCCACTCGCGACGGCGCTCAGCAAGGTCTTATATCTTGCTTAAAAGGGATGAAACTAGAATAACACCTCGCTTTGACTTTCGATTTTGCCCCACATCTTGGATCGTCTTAAAACCCCATAATTGAAGAACAGAATGTTTGTTCTAATTTTGCATATAGCATCATTAGCAAATCTGTGCTAGGCTACATCTGGCGTTGAGGACCCAGACGACCCCAATATGTGGGGGTTTAGTCGCGTTTAGGTGCTTTGATCAGGTCTATGCCTCGAAGGCAGCGGCGGGAATTGACTGAGAGAGCATAGACAAGGTACCAAATTCTACGGTCGAACGCAGATCAGGAACTCAATTCCTATAGAGCATCCCACCTCCCTATCCTTGATCAAAAGGTAGGTCGATGACTCATACATTGAACACGGTTGTAGAGGAGCTTCAAGGGCGACCTTGTTCCACTGATGAACTTGACTCCCTAAAAATCTGGGCCCGGTCGAAAATCCATTGGAGTGCTCATATCCTGCATGCCATCGTGAGAACAAAGGGATATTTGATGCAGATCGATTCTGAATCATTCGCTTGTCCAATGTGGTTCGGGATTGACAATGAGGAACTTCAACAGGGCCTGCATTTCGCATCTTCTGCATAACAACCTTTCAACTCTAAAACTGGTGGCAAGCGATACGTGCGATAGGAATACCAAGGACGTTCATTTGAACGTCCTTGTCTCATTTCACAACCGCTTGGCAGCAATGATCGGTGCTTCGCACACCATGCCGCACCTGTCCAATTCATTTATCGGAAGTTAGAATAATAGGGCACTGAAAAAACTACCCTCAAACCGAGTGGAGGGGTATATGTGGGGGGCTGTCTAAAAAGTATGTAATGCAGCTTCATCTTATACACTAGGCGTATGGGAAACGCGTGCTGACGCACGCACGTCGCCGGCTGCCCGTACACTTGGGGTTGTTGGTGGCGATTTGAAAAACATCAGATTACTGGCATCTTGATGGACGAATGTTGTCCTTTTGGGCAGCCCCCCATACATAACGGCCCTTTGCTTTCGATTGAACTTTTTTCAGGGGAATCAATAATGAAAACACTGGCAATTTTCGGAGGTAGTCTTCAATATGAGCGAAATTTATGTGCCTGAATCGGCGATGGCTATCGTCGCACACCCCGATGACATCGAATTCTCTTGCGCAGGAACTCTGGCACGCTGGGTAAAGGGCGGCTCAAGGGTATCCTATGTTCTCTGCACCAGCGGCGAGGTTGGCATCAGTGAATCGGGGATGACTAAAAAAAGAGCGGTCAAAATCCGTGAAGCTGAGCAACGAAAGGCTGCGGAGATTGCTGGTGCTCAAGAGGTCATATTTCTTCATGAACCGGACGGACTACTCCAACCGACCCTTGACCTTCGCAAGAAATTAGTGCGAGAAATTCGCCGCTTCCGCCCAGAAGTAGTTATTACGGGTGACCCAACCATCGTTTGGACAGGGAATGAATATATAAACCACCCCGACCACCGTGCAGCTGCCTCTGCAGCCCTGGATGCTACTTTCCCCGCCGCTGGACAACCCAACCTGTTTGAGGAACTTGAGAAGGAAGGATTCACAGCCTATAAACCTCGCAAAGTATTTGTGACTACTTGGACAGATGGCGACATCTATGTCAGCATCGACAAAACTATTGATACCAAGATTGAGGCGCTGCGCGCACATGCCAGTCAGATGAAGGACTGGGATCCTGAACCTCGGATCAGGGAATGGGCATCGAGCCGAGCGAAACGCATCGAGGCCAGCTATGCTGAAACATTTCGCGTGATCACTCTCGTGAAGGA
>JAGLGG010000181.1 GCA_023144145.1 Anaerolineales bacterium
CTCCCTCACCTGTACCACAATCGCACCTGCCGTATCACCGGCGGCGCAGCCGGTGAACAGCCCATACCCACCGCCTAACAATACCAGTTCTTCTATCAATTCAATCACCAGCCGCATGCCTGTCGGTCCCTGTGGATGTCCCCAAATTAATGAGGATCCGAAATTGTTCATCCTCTCAAGTTCAATTCCTAGGCCCCTCGAGAGACTTATATCGTTCACCGCGAATGGGTTATGCGTTTTGACCGCGCTCAAATCCTCTATACCAATTTCTGCATACTCAAGGGCACGACCCGCCGCGGGGAGATTCGCCTGTGGCATGTATCCTTTCTTCGCTCGACCTTCAGCAGCAGAAACAATCTTGACCTCAATTTTCGAGTCCTGGCTCATTCTCTCCGCAGAAGCTCGATCCGTCACGACCATCCCCGAATTTCCATCAGCTGGATATGTCTGGCCACCGAATGTCACTGTGCCTTCAGGTAAAACTGGTCTGAGCTTTTCCAGCTTTTCTTTCGTTGTTGGAAAAACCCCTTCATCGGATTCCACTGTTGAGATCACTTTCCGTCCAGAGGGGTTCACCTCAACCGGTGTAACCATAAATGTCTTATGAAATGCTGCATCATCTTTCAAGGCTTGCTCGTATTGCGCGTGTCTCATGAGCACAACTTCATGTTGCTCGGCAGAGCTTATCCCTTCTTCGCGCGCCACATTTTCGGCAGTTTCAATCATCGCATTTCGAGCAAATGGATCAAGGTTGAAGTTGTCCCACATCCAATCTTCGGCCTCCATCGTACCCCCAGGTCCAAGTGGGTTTGGATACACAAGGTGAGGGCCATTCGACGTTCGATCAGCCGTAATGCAAAGAATGGCTCGGTCTTCCCCCTTGGGACGTGCTAGTTCTGCAGATGCAGCCGCGCTGGAAATTACGCGTGCCGAGGTTGCACAGGCCTGAGAAATCATGGGTCCGGTTATCCCCTCTGCACCAATCAATCCTGCAAGCCAGGGTGGGCCATAGAATGAGCTAGGTGCCGGAACGGTCATACCGAGAAATAATTCATCAAAATCTTCCGGATTCAGATTCCGCTCTTCCATCGCGCGGCTTGAAACTTCAGCAGCGAAACGAATCGAATGTAAATTCGCGAAACTACCCTGCCACCGGCAAAATGGGGTGCTCCAGTAAGCCCCATAGGGGATATAAGCATTTTCGAAGCGCATATTATGTTCCTCCAATGATTTTTATTGACACGTCAGAGATCGTTGTCAGAGCTTTCTATTACTCTCACATCCCAACGCTTATCCCGCCATCAACGAACAAGACCTGTCCGGTGATGTAGGCTGAATCGTCGGATACGAGAAATAAATGTGCTGCAGCAATCTCTTCCGGTTCACCCAGCCGCCTCATCGGTATGCGACCGAGCAATCCCTGCATGATTTTTTCAGGGATACCATCCATCATCTGGGTCTGGGTCCCGCCAGGTGCAACACAATTGACATTGATGTTAAAGCGCGCCCACTCGAGCGCCAATGATCTTGTCAAACCTATTACCCCTGCTTTCGAGGCGGCGTAATTCGCCTGGCCCACATTTCCGAGGGCTCCGATGGATGATGTATTCACAATGCGCCCAAATTTCTGGTCGATCATCGGAACAGCTGCAGCCTGTGCGCAAAGGAAGGTCCCCTTTAAATTCACTTCGATAACCGGGTCCCACTTTTCAGGTCCCATAAGTGTCAGTTCTCCATCTTTCTTTCGTACGACCAATCCATCTCTGTTGATGCCGGCGTTGTTCACCAATATGTCTAATCGTTTATAAGCAAGTACTGCTCCATCGGCCATGTGTTTAACATCGTCTGGATTGGTCACACTCCCTGGAATTGCGAGCGCCTCCCCTCCATTCAACTTGATCTCATCATATATTCTTTGGACTGCCTCTTCATCGATATCTGTGACGACGACTTTGGCACCTTCCCTCGCGAAAAGCAACGCGGTAGCTTTACCTATACCATTTCCAGCTCCAGTGATCCAAGCGACTTTATCTTTCAGTTTCATTTTCCACTCCTCATTGAATGAGCCCTCGGCAATACGGGCTTAAATCCCACAGAAAGAACCTGACGTAATCTAATCCCCGAATTATGAAAATGGCCCCTCCGAACTAACTTGATAGTTGATGTCTTTCCATCGGATGAATTCCAAATACCTCCGATACAAAATTCTCCGATGGAACCTTAAGCAGTTGATGGGAGGAAGCGAACATTTCCATTGCCACTCGACCTCGCCACCCTGGTTTCAGCAAACTGAGAGGCAGGTTTGGATCTCTGCGAGGAAATTGTGAGTACTCAAGGGTCATCCAAAATCTCACTCGGAAACACTCTTCGGTATTCAATTCGAGACCCTTCTCAATATCATCCCTTAACTGCTGAAGTGTGTTTTCATATTTCTCCAAAAACTTATCGTATTCTTTATTTAATGTCACAAGGTCCCAGCATTTATCTACAATTTCTTCTCCGGCGGCATCATAAAGCTTCATGGATCCAAAATGGACTGCATACTTCTGCGCTCCGACATCCTCGAGCAATATCCCAATCTCAGATTTTGATTGAT
>JAGLGG010000182.1 GCA_023144145.1 Anaerolineales bacterium
AAGACTCAATTTTAGGCCTCCCACTTCCATGCATACCAGATAGTCATTGCATTAAACCCCATGCTTACAATTAACAAAAATTTGTCATAAGCTTTGTATCCAGACAAGGCAGAGAGATTAAAAACAAGCCAGAATATGGCTAGGATGATGTTTGCCCAGCGAATCGCGGGATACTTCAACGTCAGGGTCAGCACAACCATAACAATCGGAATCAACATTAAAACCGCGATTCCCAACCACATTGCCTGACTTGGTTGCATGCCTCCTATTTCTCCCGCCTTGAAGTCTCCGGCAAATATTCGCAGCACATCCCCCAAAAGATATGTCAACATTACAGCTACCCAAAATCCTGAAAGTATTATCCTCGTATCTAGCATAATTCAATCGCCTCCTATATGAATGACAATGAGCAGTTCTACAAATCCCTTTTTGTGCCCTATGTCAACTCCTGTACAAGGGGGGCATGGGCCGTCAGGCTGGTGTTCATAGGGTGGCCTTGCTATTTTCGACTACTCGGAACCCAGCGAGCATTAGTTTCAATTACCTACACGCCGAGAGTCAATCTGGCAAGTTCAACGATGTTCTGAATAGAATCAACCCAAATACTTCATCTTCGTTCTTCTGTGTTTTTCTTTTGAGTTGTTCTTTTGCGTTGAATCTACGTAGGCTTATGCGTTAATAATCGCTTAAATCTCCTCATCTTGCCTTCTTCAGTTCTCCAAACATAGGAATGGTCAGTGTAGAAGCACCTCCTCTGAGAGAAAGTGTTACCCATGTTGTGAGAATATGTGTCACCCAACTTGTGAGAATATTTTGAGTTGCTAGGTCCCGGCTTGGTTCAGTACAGGGATCTTCTCTAACATATCGCCATGCCCGCGGGGTCGGCTGCAGCGAATGGTAGCTGCTACTCAATATCCATATTTAAAAAGGACTCGTTGTCTGAAGAGCGATTAACAATTCCGCTACCTTCGGGTTTTCGATAAGGATTCGGTATTGAAGCAATCGTGTGACTGTAAGGAAGTCCTTCCACTCTGAAACAAACCCCTCGTCTCCAGCAAAGATCTCCTTGGCTTCTTCCAAGGACGCTGTGACATAATCAGAGGCGGTCTTCGAACTAACTTCAGCACCAAGGGCTTCGATGATGGCCTGGAACTCTCCCCTATCAAGCCATACCCCATGCCCATCGGCACAGTAATCTACCGCCACTCCTGTTGCTCCGTAAGATATCGTCGCCATGTTCTTTCCACATTGTGGGCATTTTCGGGATGACCAATCAGCTATAAATGAATCCTGATCAGACCAAAGATCAAAGTCAAACCAGTCTAGATCGGGATCTGCCTCGTCCTTGGCCTTCCGAAGCTCACCTTCTTCAAACCAGAGCCCTCTGCACTGGGCACATTCTTCAATATTGATTGAGTTAATTGTGTGAGTTTCAAGTGTGGTTTCATCAATTGGACATTCCATTTTTACACGCTCCATGTTTTTTTTAGTTGTTCCTCGCTTAATGTTTTTCAATAAAAATGGCTGATGCTAGCTCCCAACAATTTTGAGCAGAATGGCCATAGTTGTGCACTAGAGATATCACATTACAAAGTAGAAGTGCGACTTTGCAGCTGCGAGATAAGGCACCCGGGGTTCTTACCACCAATGTCAAGCACAACATCCCTATCGTACAACTTCATTGGCAAATCACGCCGCGTACCCTAAGTCCGTACCATGCAGAGCTGGGTTGTACTCAGGCCTATCGAAGTTCTCCTCTTCGCAATGAAAACCCTCAATCAATTATCTCCCCAATCCTCCAGGAGCAGCTGTACCGCGCTGCTCACGACCCCATTACAAGTTTTTTCATAGAGATTCCGGGCGTCATACTCACGTGCCCCTTCTTCGCTACTCATGTCTAAACCGGTGAGGTCGTTACACCGCACAGCGCCGTTTAATTCAGTGAACCGACGCATGAATTCTTCAGTCTTGATACCGACTTCATCTGCATTATCCTGTCCGTATAAAAGACCAATCGCTAATGCGCCACCGGATACAGCCCCACACACTTCTCCCACTCCCAGGCCCCCAGATAAACCTGAGGCGATGCGGGGAATACACGCGCAATTCTGCCCAGTTGCCTTGCTGACCGCAAGGAGAACTGATTCTGCTCAACCATAGCTCTTGAATTGCTCCAGTGCATATTCAATGGCTGTTTCGATGGAAAAATCACCCGAAATGGTCACTTTTACTCCTTTCTTCCGAATGTATTAATGTTACCTAACGGCTCCGGGATGATCGGCCCAGGATAACTCCGAGCGAAATCCTAAGCGGCCGCGGACCAGGTACGATCCATCCCTTTGTTAGCCTGTTCGTAATATTACAATTGCAGTTCTCTTAGTGACACACTTTTTCTAAAGCTGCCTTTTTTTAAAAAGTAACGCTGATGTCCGGGAGGAAAATTCTGTAACTCTCCAAACACTTGATAGCCATTTTGCTCATAGAAGTCAGGCGCCTGAAAACTGAACTTGTCTAAATAGGCATTCTTTGCACCACGTTGCCGCGCTTCATCTTCAGCGAGCGTCAACAGGCGATGTCCAAATCCACGACCACGAAGTTCGTCTTTCACCCAAAGTAGATCCAAATGGAACCAGTCCCAATATGTTTCTCCTAACACACCACCTACAATTGCTTCGTCAGGCGCGTGAAGAACGAAACATAGGCGCTGAAACCTGTTATCGCCAGCTTGTTTTTCGTTGTAATTCCCAACGCCTCGTCCAATTATCCCCCATGCTGATTCTTCTGGCTTTTCAACATATGCGATGTGATATTCTTCATCCATTTGCAGCTATATAATTCCTCTCTAAAAGATTTCGCCTCGCCATATGAAAGAGGGTCAATGCAGATACTATCCAAGGGACTCCCTTGCAGGTAGCGATCGAACGATTTGCTCACCTGCTCGACGTTTTGTGCTCACCAACATGCCTCACTCCAGTTGAAACGCTGCAAGCATTGCAGCTTACAATTCGCGCAACTCGGTTAGGTGGAACTGGGGTTACCCCGCAAAACTATTACCAACAATTTCAGGTTGAGACAAAATCATTTGCTTCCACGAAGTATGAAGTTTTGGGTTCGATTGAATCCAGTCGTTCATTACTGTAAACAATAAGATGCGTCTATATGCTATAAATAGATCCAATCGCCCCAACCATTTCGAAGATAACTGATTCTCACGCGAATACCCTTCCATAAAGAAATCGAGGAACCCGAGCAATTTATCGCGATGATGCATTTGGCCGTTCATGCCGCCGGACAAGAAAATCAGGTTATTTTGGCAAGCAATCGCAATATCGTTGATGAACCAATGATGGTTAGCAACATCAAAATCTAACAACGTTATGCGATTGCCATCATCCAATAGATTCCAAATATGGGGATCGTTATGGATAAATCCGAAAGATTCTCGATCCACCGGTAACGCTTCTAACTGTTGCTTTATCTCAACCCACTTCTCTTTTACTTCATCATCCTGAATCCAATTATGGAAGCCATCCCATTCCCTTCTCCAAGTAAGATATTCTCCCCCAGTCTCAGAATCTATCAAAGCTTTCCAGGAAGGATATTTTTTCGCCAGTCGATGTAATTTGCCTATGGTTTCTCCCCAATTTCGGAAAAATTCCGGATCCCACGTTTTCTCTTTTCGAGTTTTTCCAGGGACAAGTTCCATACTATAGCCAACCCACAAATAGTTCTCATCCAGAAAAGTTTCATACAAATTTCCACCTGGTGAAAACTGCGGAAATACGATATGTGCTCCATTCTCGCCTAGGAAGCGTACAAATCCCAATCGTTTTTCAAAACAGAGTCGCCCAATTCGTTGACCTTCTGTCGGGATTGCCATGACTTTCAACAATCGCCGAATATCTTTATACGCATATGCGTAAACAATACCATCAGATGACTCATCCCCACCACCAAAATGACTCAGCTGGGCATTTGTGATACCAAAAGATTTTGCCAACGCTTCCAGGACCGCTTGTGGAACGGGTATCATATTCTTCTCCACAAATTTATTGTTCAGTTTCGCAGCCTAACGGCCTCGAATATCGCGGTGGGGATGCACAATTATGAACATCTTTCATGAAGAATGTCAAAGACATTCTTCCAAGCTATCCGGCTCTGCCGGATAGCCGTCTGCTTAAGCTCGCTGTTGGGCAGCGGAGATTGCCCGCTCGTAATACCTGTGAGTAGTCCTACAGGGCGAACTCGTCAACCTTGCCATCGGGAATTATATCGATGCTCTGCATTGCCATGCCCACTGTGCTTAAGTCTCAAGAGTGCCTTGTCGGAGTCGCAACCGTGCCGGACCTTAGGAAAGCTCGTGTGTGTGGCTTACCTTGCCAAGCACCCGATCGAACACATCCTGTCCTGTCCGAGAGCAGAACGTCCGACCTAGCTCATGGAAAGGTGAGCATTAATTTAATCCGTCTCATCACAGGTATTGGGGTATTCCTCGAAATCGAAACGCCCTTCTTGAGTGAAGCGATAACTCGTATCCGGTAATAAGCCAAAGTTTCCGTTGAAGTATGTGTCGAACACGACGCGGAAAATATTCACCGGGGTGATGGAATTGTAGAAAAGCGATTGTGACCCTGGAGTGAAGAAAGCAGCAAGGATTTTGACCTCATTCTGATACCCTCCCCATGGCGTTCCGTGGTCCCCCGCAAGGACAATGATCGGTGGCGTTTTAGAGTCTCGGATAAGTTGGGGAATGATCTCTAGCATCCTCTTATTGATGTAGCTTACTGCGGCGACGTTACCCCGTTTGTCATCCTCCCAAGTATAGATATTTCCAGCATCTGCGTCGTACGGTATGTCGATCTTTTCCCCGTCAGGCCCGAACACGAATGGGGAATGGGGAATTATTAAGTGGACAAATACAAATTTCGGTCCCAGGATGTCTGGCACCTTTGCAAGCTGCTTGAGTGCGTATAGCGTATCTTCATAGTTAGTGTAGTCAGCGAGTTGACTGTTTTTAGCTTCTTGCACGTCCAAATAAACCCTCGCCACCGTCGTTCTTAGGAGCAAGTATTCAAAGGGAGACAGAAGAGCGGTGCCGCTTGACTTGTAGACAATCGCCGCATCGTCCCATACAAACCGCTCCCATGGATTCTTGAACACGATCGTCTGATAGCCCAGTCCCTCCAATTGCTGACGAACTAAATTGTGCTTCAGGTAAGGCAAGAGCCATGATGGATCTTCATCGGGTGCAATCCCCGACTTGATGGTCTGAATGTATTCCATGTTGAATGTAGATGTAAGTGAGTGGCTTGTCCGGGAGTAGTTGCTCTGGGCGCATTCAGCGATAGTGAACCCCAGCTGCCGGAGATCCCCAAGGAATGAGGTGTTATCAATTCCATATACCTGTTCGAGTACGTCTGAACGAGCATACCCATCCAACACAATGTAGTAGATGTCGGGCGGGATTGAGTCGTCTGTCCAAGATATCAATGGTGTGACAGAGTTGACCTCGGGGTTTCTGGACGGAGTTAGATTGCGAAGGAGAAAGGCACTGATCTGAATAGTCGGCAGTAAAATCAAGATGGTGGAGAATATGTTCAAGGCCACTGTCAGGTCTGGATAGATTCGTGATCTCTTTATCAGCCAGAGAGCTGCGGCCAAGATAATGCCTGACCAAACCACGAGAAAATACCGGTGTCGACCGGATTCCAATCCAAATACGCTGATGGAGTTCCAGGGGATGTAAAAGCGACCATACAGGAAGAACCAAAGCACCAGCAGGCTTGTCAGTAGCCCCGCGAGCTGCCAGCTCCTACTAAGCAGCCTCAACCCGCAAAGAATAATCGCCGTGATGGATAAGGAGATAAGGAGGGGCTTGAGCGCACCCTGTGCGTAGATCTGGTCAATATTGAATGCGAGAAGACCAACAATCGGGTAGGCGGCAAGGGAGAAGGTATGAACTGGAATGTGACGAAACAGTTCCTTTATTGCGCCTCGGCTGCAGCGAACGGGCATATGTGTAGCCTAACCTTGCAGTAAAAGGTTTTCAAAGTGTGATGTCAAGAACAATCCCCCCTTGGTTGAGCGGTACGCGCCGATTATCTTCATGCGCTCTCCTTCGACAACATGTCCATTTCTTCAACTACTTATAGATGACCTTTGCATTCTAGGGATGCAACTTCTCATAATCCAATTCTGAATAGCGAGGGGGTTTATTGTTTCAACTGGATTATGCCCTTCAGAACAATCCCTTCGATTATGAGAATCATGTCCCAACTTGATCGCCCCACTGGATGAACAAAGGCATTTATTCCGGCTGAGACTTCAACTTTTTCCATCTGCATCAATCAAAACCGCCCAACGATTTACGTTATCCGCTGGTGGGCGGGTGTGGGCAAAGCTCATTATACAGAAAATGCTCTGGCGTACGTTCAAATCCTTTTTGCGGGACGAATTTCCAACATCCGGTGCATGCTACATTAGGCAGCGCACTTACTCAAAATTCTCCAACAGATGGAGGACCGAATTTCTCCAAGTCTTCGATGACCGTATGTTCTTGATACATCTTCCACAGCGCTCAGAACCTCTTCCTGTCGGCATCCCAGGCCGCGGCATGATCATCAGCCTCCTCCGCTTTGATAATCAACCATTCATAGGCTTTTCTTGCGCGGGGAGTGGGGAATAGGCGCGAAGAGTCGCAAAGATGCTGGGCCAACCCCCGAAGCGTCTCCGGTGATTCATCCATGCTTCCCTCTCCTCCGCATTAATCAATGTGGTTTAGTGGATGCAGTATACCGGGCCGCGCATAAGCCGCACGATGGTTTCGCAGTGACACCA
>JAGLGG010000183.1 GCA_023144145.1 Anaerolineales bacterium
GGATCCGATTTGTTGAATCAACTGCAAACAGTGAGTTCCTTCTCCTCCTGGTTGAACCCATTGCGCATGGTTGGGATGGCGTTCCTTTTCACAAGTATCACGATCGCGCTGACCGTGATCATCGGAAATTTGATAACCCAAGCGAAGTTGTTGAGCCGATTCTATCAGGAGGCATCGGCAAGGGTGTAGGTATTGAATTTCTTTAGTTCTAAATAAACAGAAACTAAGAACTCCAGAAATGTAGGGGCGACGCGAGCTTGATCAGTCGCCCCTGCGCCCATTTTTTAATGGGTAAATTCCATTCCCCCGAAGATAAACTGATTGATGGTCAGCAAGAACCTCAGATTATCTTACGCGTTTGGAGTGCGCAAGCAGAGCTTGCGCTGCTGAAGCAAAGCTTCAGCACTCCAGATGCTTGACGAACTGTTGTGTGATCAAGCATTAAAGAAGTAACTCTTTTCGGATGCGCAAAACTAGCCAATGCTTGCATATTCCAGACGCGAAACCAATCAATCAGTCCGGTAAATGAGCATCTCCATGAAATTTGCCATCTGAATCAAGTAAGAAAAATCCATAATGCCTCGTCAGATGAGTAGAAGCACTGGTAGTGTTCTCTCCTCCTCAAAAACCAAAACCCGGAAGGTTTTCCTTCCGGGTTTTGGTTTGTACTGAGATTGGAAGCACCCTTTTGATGGTAGGATTAATCCCGCGGAGTTATACGGGGGGCTATAGCTTTCCACATGATCGTGGTTGTGCTCTTTCACGTAAGAAGTCAGGATCGCTTTACGTCTAGATCAGGAAGGCTGGAGTAGATTTCCACCAGTCCTTGTGTTTCAATTTAATAAGCGATGGAAGATATGGCAGCATATCTAAACTTTTCGAGGGGAACATGATTCAAGCATGGATATTTGATCTGGATGGAACGCTGGTCAAGACGGAGCGATTGAAAGCTATTTCATACGCCCGCGCGGCAGTTGAGCTTTGCCCTCACGACATAAGCGAGGCGGATGTTGTCGAGGCATTTAAAGAGGTGGTTGGTCGATCAAGACGAGAGGTTGCTCAATCTCTGGTCGAACAATTTCAACTGGAAGATAAAGCCAGTCAGGTGATGGATGATTTCGGGGTAAGCACGCCGTGGCAGGCTTTCATCCAGGTTCGTTTGAAACATTATGAAGACATGCTATCCGATCCCAGTGTGATCAGGAACAATCAATGGCCTCATAATGTTGAACTGCTCAAAGAGGCAAGGCGCCAGAAATGCAAAACCGCGCTCGTAACGATGTCAGTTTGTCAGCAAGCGACACGCGTGTTGAAAATTATCGATCTTTTAGGCGAGTTTGATTTCGTGGCGACCCGAGATGATGTGGACCGTGGAAAACCGGATCCAGAGATTTATCATCTCGCCCTCAATGAATTGCAGGTCTCTCCAAAGGAAAGCCTGGCGATCGAAGATTCGCCATCGGGAGTACAGGCGGCATTAGCAGCAGGGGTAAGCGTTATCGCAGTCGCTACGCCATTCACGCGCAAGGCATTGCATTTGATGAAAAACCTGCCAAAAAACATGATCGTCGACGAACCTGGCTGTCTTAAACATGTCTTGAATGATTTTATGCAATCTCAAAACTAGATCGAGTATTAGACAGGATGGAATAATCTATATGGATCAAACAAATTCTGAGCTTACAACCTTCGTAATATTTGGAGCTTCAGGGGATTTAACGAAACGAAAGCTTATCCCTTCTCTCTTCAGCCTTCATCAAAAGCAAAAATTAGCAGGAGGATGTCGAATAATAGGTTTTTCCACTTCTAAAAAGTCTCATCAAGAGTTCAGGGCGGAGATGCGTGAAGGGATTGATGCATTTTATCAGAGCCCCTTCGAAGAGCAAGAATGGGAGACCTTTAAGAAACATCTTTTCTATGTTCCCGGGAGCTTTACCGAAAGAGAAGACTTCAAGCGCCTAGCAAATGAGTTAGAAAAATCCAAGGGTGATCCCGATAACCGTCTTTATTACCTCGCTGCGCCTCCAAGATTCTTTCCAAATATCGTTGAGAATTTGGATGATGCTGGATTGGTTCGGGAGAGTGAAGGATTTCGCAGAGTGGTGATAGAGAAACCTTTTGGCAGTGATTTGAAATCTGCGCAAATACTCAACAAGAAGATTCACCAAAGTTTAGATGAAAGTCAGATTTTTCGAATTGACCATTACCTCGGAAAAGAGACTGTACAGAATGTAATGGTCTTCAGATTCGCCAACGCCATGTTCGAGCCCGTTTGGAATCGAAATTACATCGATCACGTCCAGATAACCGTAGCGGAAGACGTTGGAGTAGGCCACAGGGCAAAATTCTACGACAACGTTGGGGTAATGCGCGATATGTTTCAGAATCATCTCTTTCAGCTTCTTACCTTAGTCGCCATGGAGCCACCATCAACCTTTGAAGCTGAAGCGCTGCGGAATGAGAAGAAAAAAGTCCTCAGTGCAGTTCGACCAATCCTTACTGGGCAAATTGAAACTGATACTATACGCGCCCAATATCGTGGATATCTCGAAAAAGATGGCGTTTCCACAAATTCTCAAATTGCAACGTATGCCGCCTTACGTTTTTACATTGATAACTGGCGCTGGCAAGGCGTCCCCTTTTATCTCCGATCTGGAAAGAAACTAAAGAAGAAGACCAGTGAAATTGTCATCCAGTATAAGCGTCCTCCCCATCTCATGTTTCCTTTGCCTGAAAATCGAGATATCACCGCCAATATATTGGCGATTTGCCTTCAGCCTGATGAGGGAATCCACGCCACTTTTGAAGTCAAGGTTCCTGATTCGGATGTTGAGATGAAGTCTGTACCGATGGATTTCAAATATGCTGAATCCTTCGGTGAAAGTGCGATCCCTGACGCATATGAGCGTTTGTTGTTAGACGCAACTGAGGGGGACGCTTCACTTTTCACAAGGAGTGACCAAATCGAGACGGGCTGGGAGTTGGTTGATCCCATCATCCAAGGTTGGTTAAATGGTGGAAAGCCTGAATTAGCCATTTACGAACCTGGATCTTGGGGTCCTGCGGATGCAGATGAGTTTATGGCCCGTAGTGGAAGAAGGTGGCGGATAGAGTGTGCAGGAGAATCATGAATTTGAGAATCAAGTTTATCAAAAAGGGTGGCAGTCAAACTCCTTTGTCAGTACTGGAGCGAAGCGATGCCTCGTGATTT
>JAGLGG010000184.1 GCA_023144145.1 Anaerolineales bacterium
CACATAGCGAATTTAAGGGCTGTACCCAACCTCACAGTCATTCGACCCTCAGATGCAACAGAAACCGTAGAAGCCTGGCGAGCAGCGTTGATGAAAACATCCGGACCAACTGCCATGCTGCTGACGCGCCAAAACCTACCTGTTTTAGATCGTGATACATACGCCGCGGCAGAAAACCTTCAATACGGCGCATATGTCCTCTGGCAGTCTAAGGAGGGCGACCCTGATTTGATCATCATCGGAACGGGTTCAGAGCTTCACGCAGCCTTAGAAGCAGGTAAGCAATTGGCGCATGAAGGCGTCAATGTGAGGGTGGTTTCCATGCCCAGTTGGGAGTTATTTGAGGCCCAATCTGAAGAGTATCGTGAACAAATCTTACCTGGAAATGTGAGATCTCGTCTTGCCGTAGAAGCTGGCACCTCATTTGGCTGGGAAAGATACGTGGGTTTGGATGGAGAAATTATTGCGATCGATCACTTCGGCGCTTCAGCACCAGCGCCAATCCTATTTGAAAAATTCGGCCTTATGCCAGAACAAATTACTGGCCGTGCACGAGAGATGCTATTGGAAAGGAGCGAGGTGTGAGTATTACAGCAAGAAGCAAAGATGGATTGCAGGTTGAAATCTACGCAGGAAAGCATGGGTTGATTGCAGATGAACCCCTCGATGCCGGTGGTGAAAATGCTGGTCCAAGCCCATACGATTTCCTGTTATCTTCTCTAGCAGCATGCACCATCATGACGTTGCATCTGTATGCACGTCGTAAAGGCTGGTCGCTAGATTCGGTAGAAGTCAAATTGGATACGGACAAGGTCTACGCCAAGGATTGCGAGGACTGTGAGAGCGATCCCAACGCAAAGGTGGATATCATCGAGCGGGAACTTAAGATCCTTGGAGATCTAGAAGAAGACCAACTTGCCAGACTGGTTCAAATTGCTGACCGGTGTCCGGTGCATCGCACTCTTACGAGCGAGACAAAGATTCGTACCACGATTGTTTAGATTTATGGTTGATGGCTAGTTACTCTTAAAAATTGAGTAGGTCTAGGGAGCAATAGATGAGTATTCTTCATGATTTGGCTGAACTTGGTCAGGCGGTATGGTTGGATTACATCCGCAGGTCTTTCATTACTTCTGGCGAACTCAAAAATATGGTGGAAGATGGACTTCTAGGAGTCACATCGAACCCGAGTATTTTTGAAAAGGCAATCTCCGGGAGCACAGATTACGACGCTGAACTTCATCAATTGGTTCACCAGGAAAAGTCGTTATTAGAGTTGTATGAAATTCTCGCTATTGAGGATATTCGGCTTGCTGCTGAGGTATTACGTCCGGTATATGACGCCACTGGCGGAGTGGATGGTTATGTAAGTTTGGAAGTGCGTCCTGAATTAGCAAACGATACGGATGGGACAGTTGAGGAAGCCAGACGGCTCCATTCGACACTCGGTTTGCTGAACGTTATGATTAAGGTTCCAGCCACGAACGAAGGAATTCCTGCCATCGAGTCGCTAATTTCGGAAGGCATAAGTGTCAACGCCACTCTGTTATTTTCACTGTCGCATTATGAAAAAGTCGCCGAAGCGTATATCTCTGGACTTGAGATATTAGACATCTCTGGAGGTGACTTGAGCAAGGTGTCCTCCGTCGCTTCATTCTTCATCAGCAGGGTGGATTCTGCAGTGGATCGTGAATTGGAGAAGTTGGGCGAGCATAGACTGATGGGTAAGGCAGCAATTGCCAATGCGAAGCTCGCCAACGCCCGATTTGAAGAAATATTTCAGGGTGCGAGATGGGAAGCACTCGAACAAAAAGGCGCAAAAGTACAGCGATTGCTCTGGGCAAGCACAAGTACGAAGAATCCCCAATTTCCCGATACTTTGTATGTCGACGAACTTATCGGTCCGAATACTGTAAATACCGTTCCTCCAGCGACCCTCAAGTTGTTCATGGAACATGG
>JAGLGG010000185.1 GCA_023144145.1 Anaerolineales bacterium
GAAGTACCGTTCTGCAAACGTTTGCACAATCATAGCATCGCAATATCCATTTGTCAAATTTTGAGCCTCCGGCGTGTGTATTCCATAAAAGTCGGCGAATCTCTCACAGAGAAAGAATTCGACATGTGGTGGGCCGGCAAAGCCGGCCCACCACATGTCACAACACATCTTTGTGAAGATGGTATGCCCACTGATCTGGAATGCACCCCCTCCAACCGCGGGATCAGACCCACCTTTGGATACGTCAGATCGGTCGCAGGGAATGGAAACGCTGCGCCAAGTACTACCATCAAGCGCTCGCTGAGAGCGCGGTGTTCCACTTCAAAACTATCTATTGTCCGAAACTACGTTCCCGCAGGCTCGCTCGGTAGATTACAGAAGCCAAGATCAAGTGTGCGACCCTCATAGGATCACGCCTCAATGTTGGATGGAACAAATCCGGCAAGGTATACTATTCAGGCTGGGAACCAATCGCTGATGTAGTCGCATTTGCCGATGCTGTGGAAGTTGATCCCACCGGATCTGGTGAACTATTTGCAGCGGCATTCTTTATACATCTTCAAGAAGGTGGGAATCCGCTGAGCGCAGTTCGATTCGCAAATTTAATTGCATCTAAATCCGTCTCGAAATCCGGTTTAGAAAACGTCCCAGATCCTTCTGAAATTACTGTAATAAGAGATAATATTAGCCTATGACGATCACATACTCTTTCGTAAATCAAAAGGGCGGTGTTGGAAAAACGACTACCGCAGTGAACCTGGGTGCCTACCTGGCTGAGGCTGGCATGCGTGTGCTACTCGTAGACCTGGACCCGCAAACCAACGCAACTGCTTGCCTCGGAGTTAGCGGTGTTGAAACAGGAACATATGAAGTTCTGCTGGGGCGCGCATCCGCCAAGGAAAGTATCCTTCACAACTCCCAATTGCGGCTATCTCTATTACCTTCATCTCCTGCGCTCGCAGGTGCCAGGGTTGAACTGATTGAATTACCCAACCGCGAGCATCGAATTCGGCATGCCCTCGAGCAAATTGATGGCCACTACGACTACGTCCTGATCGACTGTCCTCCATCACTTGGCCTACTCACCGTGAATGGTCTCGTGGCGGCGAGAAATGGGATCATCATACCGATGCAGTGCGAGTACCTCGCTTTAGAAGGATTGACTCAACTGATGAGCACTCTCGATCACGCCCGCGCACTCTTGAACCCAGGATTGTCAATCCGCGGTCTCATCATGACGATGTATGACGGTAGAACCAATCTCTCCAAGGACGTGGTGGAAGAGGTTCGACGTCATTTCCCCGAGAAGATATTCGAAACGATCATCCCACGCACAGTCCGTTTGGCAGAAGCGCCATCGCATGGGATACCCATTTCAGCGTACTCACCTAAATCAACGGGGGGGCTTGCCTACCAGATGCTGGCCGAAGAAATTCTCAAAGGTGATAATATGAAACGCCGATTAGAACCTACACAGATCGAGGGCAATCATGAGTCGTAAGAGTGGACTTGGAAAAGGATTAGACGCGCTAATACCAACTGGAGATGCACCATCCCCCTCCGCCGGTGGAGTCCTCCATATTTCCTTGGACGATGTATCCCCGAATCCACGTCAACCAAGGGTCAAATTCGATCCTGATCAACTGAGGGAACTGGCCGATTCGATTGTCGAACATGGCGTGCTCCAACCGCTTATCGTGACCCCTAGCTCTGAGGGCAAAGGGTACCAGTTGATCGTTGGAGAACGACGATGGCAGGCTGCACGATTGGCAGGATTGGAGACCATTCCAGCCATTGTCCGTGACGTCACAGACCAAGATCAGCTTGTAATTGCCCTTATCGAGAACCTCCAAAGAGCGGATTTAAACCCGCTGGAAGCTGCGGATGGATACAAACAGCTTGCGGATGAATTTGATCTTTCCCACGAAGCGATTGCAATGCGTGTCGGTAAAAGTCGAACTGCAATCAGCAACACTCTTCGGCTTCTCAAGCTTTCAGCCGCAGTGCGTGAGGCGCTGCAAGAAAATAAAATTAGCGAAGGTCATGCCAGGGCATTGCTCAGTTTACCTACAGCCCAAGCCCAGTCTGCTGCCCTACAGTCTATTCTCAACCAAGATCTAAACGTGCGCCAAACCGAAGAACTCGTGCGGAACCTAAGCGGTGAAAGACGCACCAAGAAAAGAACAAAACAACCCTCTCCGGATATTGTAGACATCGAAGAAAAATTACGACAAGCTCTCGGCACACGGGTCACGTTAAAGAAAGGTCCACGAGGGGGAAGCATCGTTATTCGATTCTATTCAGACGAAGAATTGGATGCGTTACTCGATCGCCTCATGGAAGATTCTTCCGAGAGTTAATATGCGCTACCTTGTATATGGCGCAGGGGCAGTTGGCTCACTATTGGGTACACGCCTCGCACTATGCGGTAACGAGGTACACTTCCTTGCCCGTCCCCGTTTTGAAAAAGATTTCCGAAGATATGGACTTCACATCACTGGTGATACAAAACCCCTTGATTTGAAAAGTCCTGATGTCACAACCAGCTTGAATTCCGCCCTATCAAGATTTGACCCCGAGGTTATTCTGCTAACGGTTAAGGCATTTGATATTCAAGATGCAGCGAGTGATATCCAGGATCAATTGCCCTCCGAGGTGCCTGTCGTTTGCTTTGCCAACGGAATAAACAACGAAGAGACACTCGGCCAGGTGCTCGGGCCTAAGCGTATCATCCCAGCGACAATTACAACTGCTGTTCAATTATTTCCGGAAGGAATCATCCGAGTTGAACGCCAGCGCGGCGTTGGATTGGCTGGTTCTCACCCTCTCATTAGCCACCTTTATAAGGAATTCGCATCCTCGGGGATGATCGTCCGCAATTATCCGAACCCTAACAGAATGAAATGGTCTAAAGCCCTTACAAACATCGTCAGCAACGCCTCCTCCGCCATCCTGGGCTGGACACCAGCTCAAATATTCCAACATTCCGGACTGAGCCGTTTAGAGCTGGAAGCATTACGTGAGGTGGTGCGCGTTATGGGAAGAATGGGAATGCGCCCCCAGAATCTTCCTGGGGTTCCGCTCTCTCTGCTCGGGTTTGGAATATTTCTTCCCCACTGGATTACGCAAAAAGCCTTGGGAAGAATCGTGGCAAAAGGCCGCGGGGAAAAACGACCCTCCTTCCACTATGATATTGGACGGGGTCGCTCCGAGGTTAAATGGCTAAATGGAGCAATCGCGTTGTCCGGCAGACAACATGATGTTCCCACTCCAGCAAATAAGGTTTTGTATGAGCTAATGATGTCCTTGGTAAATGATGCCGCGCGGCATGTAAATTATTTAGATAAACCTCGTGAGCTTCTAACCGTAGCGGCAAAGGCAGGTGTCCCAGGAATTCAAGGGTATAATCGCTTGCGCGATTGACCGGGGATTTTTATACCAGCATTTGACATCGCTGGGGAAGATGGTGACCCCGCACGTAAAAGCTCTTTATCTCCACCGATCACGATTAACCAGGAGTACGCGCCATGCGATTTAAAGAGAAAGTAGTCATCGTAACAGGTTCATCAAGAGGAATCGGTCGAGGCATTGCGCTGGAATTCGGTCGAGAGGGTGCCTCCGTTGTTGTTAATTATGTCTCAAACGTAGATGCTGCAAATGAGGTAGTCAAAGCGATTGAAGAGTTAGGGTCTCAAGCGATCGCAATTCAGGCCGATGTCTCAAATTTCACCGAAGCTGAGCAATTGATAAAACAAGCCATCGATGAGTTCGGTGATCTGCATGTGTTGGTCAACAATACTGGGACAACACGAGACGGGCTCATTATGACAATGAAAGAAGCGAATTGGGATTTCGTATTGAACACCAATCTAAAATCAACTTTTAATTGCTCTCGTGCAGCAGTTAGACATATGCTTCGCAAGCGATATGGACGGATCATTAATATCACCTCCGTATCAGGGCAGATTGGGAATGCAGGGCAGACCAACTACTCTGCTTCCAAAGCCGGGCAAATTGGATTCACAAAAGCACTTGCCAGAGAAGTGGCGCCACGTAAGATTACGGTGAATGCAGTAGCACCAGGTTTTATTGCTACCGATCTAACCGAGACTCTTCCTGAGAATTTACGAGCAGGCCTCAAAGACTTGATTCCTCTCGGAAGAATCGGAACGCCTGAAGAAGTCGCCAAAGCCGTACTGTATTTGGCTTCAGATGATGCGGCATACGTTACCGGGCATGTTTTAACAATAGATGGCGGAATGGCCATGTTCTAATCACCCAGTTTCACTTTCATAAGTGGACAAGTGTGGAAAACAAGACCAAAATCATTACACTGAAATTTGAGGGGAGTTGGGGAAACGAATGGATACAAATCAAACTGAAGGCTCTCGCGCACCTGGTAAAACGACCATTGCACCAGGCGTTTTGGTGACGATTGCACGTCTAACCGCACTGAGCACTCCTGGCGTTGTGAGTATGGCTCTAATCCCATCTGGTGTAAACAGATTTCTACGGCGTGGATCAGGTGAGGGCGTACATATAGATATCAAAGATGGAAAAGTTTCAGTCGACCTCTATTTGATACTAGGCCGCGACACGTACGTAAGGGACGTAAGTCTTAAAGTTCAAGCGGAGGTTGGTCGGGCAATTGAAGATATGGTTGGCATGGATGTCGAAAGGATCGATGTCCATATCGAAGACATCTATTATGATGAACCTGCTGCGACGGATTGACTTTGCTCCTGGAAACAGCCATGCGATCTCTTTCCAGACTCCAATTCACAATTCGATAATCAAGTTGAGATTGCGTATTCCTCAATGGGAATAAGTGTGTTGATTTCATGAAACGAAAACGACGAAAAGCAAGAGGTTTAGCTTTACAAGCACTCTATGAAATTGATAGCGTGGGCCACACAGCCAACGAGGTGATTGATCGCTATATTGAAGAAAATGAAGCCCTCTATGGTGATACAGCCGATTTCTTCCGCACTCTGATTACTCAGACCCTCAGATCGAAAGCAACCCTTGACAGATTGATTTCGGAGCACGCACCTGATTGGCCCGTTGACGAACTTGCAATTATCGATCGCGGCATTTTGCGAATGGCATTATGGGAATTGGCACTATCCGAAAATACGCCGTTGAAAGTAGCCATAAACGAGGCAGTTGAATTGGCAAAACGATTTGGTTCAGACAGTGCTCCAAGATTTGTTAATGGGGTTCTCGGAGCACTTGCTTCGCATGAAGAGGAAATTAGGCACCAACTAAAGGAGGTAGGTTAGAGATTCTATGGATTTCCTCGGTGTTGGACCTCTTGAACTAATTTTCGTCCTGATCATCGCCTTGTTGATAATCGGACCTAAAGATATCGGAAAAACCGCCCGTACTATTGGGAAATTCCTGAACCGATTGTACAAATCCGACGAATGGCGAGCACTTACCGAAGCGTCCAGGACTATCCGAACGCTGCCAAATCGATTGGCGCGTGAGGCAGAACTCGAGGAATTAGAGGACATCAAAGATTCTTTCAAAGGTGCATCCAAAGAGTTAAAAGAAACTCGAGATGAGTGGCTAAAGGAAACCCGAGCTGCGATTCCGGATCATCGATCAACAATTTCCCCAAACGAGGGCTCAATGAAAGCGTGGACATCTCCTTCTGATGCTGGGGAAGCCCAAACCGAAAATCCTAATTCTCAAGACTCAACTTCCCTGGAAGAAAGCTAACCAATGCGAGAGTTTTTACGAAAGGTTTTATCCACTCTTGTGCGTATAATCTTGACCCCATTCAGAATAATAACTTTCCCCTTCAGAAAAATTCGCGACTTCATTAATTACGAACCGGAAGACACTCCCACTCCGGAAGTCTTCGCACGCACCCTGGAACAACCCAGTGTATTACTCGAGCATATTGGTGCACTTCGAGTACATCTGTTTCGGGCCATCGTAGCCCTTTTCATCGCCACTGGAATCAGCTTCGCATTTGCGACCAGGATTCTCGATTTCCTGGCAGAACCTATTGGCGGAATCGATTCACTCCAGGCGATTGAGGTCACCGAATCCATCGGCGCCTTTATGCGGGTTTCACTATTAAGTGGATTTGCCCTGGCTCTTCCTTACATCCTCTTCGAAGTCTTTTCCTTCGTCAACCCGGGCCTCAAGAGGCGCGAGCGGATTTTCATTCTCATGAGCCTTCCATTTGCGGCTGTGCTCTTCATCGCTGGATTGGCATTTGCCTTTTTCGTCATGCTCCCCACCGCGCTCCCTTTTCTTTTAAATTTCATGGATATAACCACCGTGCCGCGCCCCTCGAATTACATCCGCTTCGTCACCAACCTCATGTTTTGGATTGGAATATCTTTCCAATTTCCCTTGTTGATATACGCCCTTGCCTCCCTTGGGTTTGTTCGTTCTGAAACCCTGGTAAGAGGATGGCGCATTGCCATTATCGGCATCGCCGTTCTTGCTGCGGTGGTCACTCCGACGGTAGACCCGGTGAACATGGGCTTGGTCATGTTACCAATGATCGTGCTTTATTTCATCAGCATTTTCCTCGCCAAAATTGCACAACGTTCGCGTGATCGGCGGACAGCTTAATTAAGCCCCAACAGATCTTAACTACATCGGACTTGTCTAGCAGCGTAATAATCCTTATGCTTCCCTTTCACTATCCAAGGGCGATTCTCAATCATTTCCTCATCAGAGATCGATGGTCTCGAATGCCTTTGCGGTACCCCCGCAGCGAGGGTACAATCCGAATTAACATGAAGGGGTTTCGGACGTGATTGTACGGGAGGTTGAGCCTCGCATATTGTAAAACTACCAAATAAGGCCTTCTGACACGTATTCCATTCCCCAAACCTGATTTTTTGCGCAAGATGCAGTAACGGAGATTCGCCAGACTTCATTCCTATGTCCAAAACACTTTCACCAGACCATCCAAATTTAGTTCAAGCAGCATCTCGCTTACAGAGAATGTTCTGGGCATGGGGTAGTTTATTTCTCGTCATGGGTTTCTTTACCGCCGCAGTGCTTAGGGAGAACTACCCCCTGGCGTCTGCTCCCTGGATCGTTTCTGGAATTCTTGTACTCACCGGGCGACAACCTGCCTATCTGGCGCTGGTGGCGGTTTTATGGGGAATGTCGATCACCTCGCTGATCCCCAATCTGAGCAATCTTGTCGGACCTGACCCAATAAGTGTAATACTCGAACTTAGCTCCATAGAAGCGATTGCTTTGGCTGTGGTACGACTTGTGCTACTCATTATGGCGTGGAATCAATTCATGTTCTATCGAATACTTTACGGAACAGAGCAAATGAGCGGCCTCGAAGAAGACGTACCGGCGATTCCCGAGTTGATTGCGAACAAAACCGACCAGATCGCTCGAATTGCACAATTCGTCGCCGCACTCGGTTTGGTAGTGGTTTGGGCGTCGAGCATCATGAATTCCGATGCTCTAACCGGATTCTTTTTATCCCTCGCATATGCAGCCTCGATTCTTTCCATCGGGCTGGGTATTGGCGTAGTATTTTCACCTACTGCTCGAAGAAAAATTGCACTGTCAGCCATCGGTATTGGTTTCATTGTGTTTATTTCAATATTCCTTGTAGGACGATTCACCCTTTTGTGAAGGGTAGAAGCCTGTGACATTTTCCTCACCACCGTTTACTGATCCACCAATGAAATTTCATGTGCATCGTATTCGTGGTCCTGTACTATTGCGCGCCTTCATTTTTTTTATCGTAAGTGTGATAGGCATGGTGCTTTCCACTGCCATATTGATTTGGCGTTGGCAAGAGGCGATTAACTATTATGGTCCAGCTGTTGTGTGGCGATGGATTTCTGTGCCTGTTTGGGTTTCGCTCTTCTTCCTGATGATGGCTATCTCCAGCTCCATAATTCTCCGTCGCGTTCGGCAAAATGAAGTTCAACTCTCAAACATGGGATTGACCATTCAACGCGGAAAACGTCTTGAGACGATTGCTTGGGATAAGGTGATGACCATCCGCACATCATCTGAACGATACGGAATATTAGGTGTAAGTTGGGGGGAAAAAACCGAGATCCACATCGTCACCAAGGATGGAACCAAATACAAGTTTAATCATTCCTTTGAGCGAATTGTCGAATTAATAGAGCAGATTAAGCATTTCGTTTATCCAAGACTTCTTGAAGAGTATCGCCTTGCATTCAATCGTGGAGAGCCTCTGACGTTCGGCCCACTCGTTTTAACATCAGACGGTATTTTGAACGGTCGCAGAGCGCTTCGATGGAAGGATTTAGGCAAGGTAAACCTTGAGAGGGGCTCGCTTGAACTTCAACCTCTTGAGAAGAGCAAAGGTCCAAAATTTTCCCTCCCCGCCCATAAGGTCCCAAACATCGACCTTTGCATTCAGTTGATAAGCCATTTGAGTCCCCAATCATGAGAATCCCTAGGCTCAAGATATTCTTATTACTCTTCTGGATACTTCTTGTCGTCTCCTGCAGTGGACAAACAGACACGCCCGAAGGACCAGCCCCTCCATTCCCAACTTCAGATCCAACATTGATGCCAATTTTCGAGGTCGTCATCACAGTTAGACCACCGGATGGAACCGCGGACGATGCTAATCTTGCGATGGTTATTTTAGATGAAGTCACAGGTTGGCCACATAATTCTATAATTCTCCCGATGGCGAAGCTTGACGATGGCCGATGGCAGATCAGCCTCAATCCGCCCGCTGGCTCACTGCTGCGCTACCGCTACATTCGTCAAAACCCTGAAGTAGCTTTCGAAGCAGATACACATGGTGCGACTATCCAAAACAGAATCGTACACATTTCTGGCTCAACCCACGTTCAGGACATGATTGCGACTTGGTCGGGCAAACCACTCCAGGGTCCGATGGGTCGGGTGATTGGCCGTCTGGTAAATGCCCAAACTGGTGATCCTCTATCAGAAATAGTCGTTAATGTGGGGGGAAACACAGTATTTACAGATGGTTTGGGCAATTTCCGAGTGGATGGACTTGTTCCGGGATTACACACAATTACAGCGTTCAGCGCCGACGGCTCATTCTCCCCCGCTCAACAGGGCGCCGTGGTTGCCGCTGACAGCACGACCCCAGCCCAAATGGGTCTGTTCCCAGCCAAGAAGGTTCAGGTGACTTTCGAGGTGACTGTTCCTGACGATACGCTTGAAGGAATTCAGCTGCGGTTCGCCGGTAATCTCCAGCAGTTCGGTCACTTGTTTACGGAGTTGCCTGGTGGGATTACGCATGCTGTTGCCCTCATGCCAACACTAATAGAAGTTGATCCAACCCATTATGTCTTTATCGCCGACCTATATGCCGGTACAGATTTTCATTATAAGTACACATTAGGGGACGGATTGATAAATACAGAACGCGACGCGGATGGTGCCCTTGTCACGCGTGAAGTCATTATTCCGGATAGCGATGTTGTAATTCGGGATACGATTGAGCGTTGGCAAGCAAAGGATCAAGGAACAGTATTGTTTTGGTTGGAGGTGCCCTCTTCTACGCCTATCACAGATGTAATCAGCCTTCAAATAAACTCCACGGCTTTATCTTCCCCAATACCAATGTGGAAAATCGGGGATCAACAATGGTTCTACACTGTCTATGGTCACCCCGAGAGTGAAGGTGAAATCAGCTACAGATATTGCCGAAACCAACAATGCGGGATCGCGGACGATCTTCAAACTTCCGCACCCATGTCTAACTGGCGGACCTTCTTCCCTAGCGATACTCAAATCGATCTCAGGGATACTGTTGTTGAATGGAGTTGGTGGAAAGAGCGTGAGGCCACGAGTTACACTCCGAGTCCACAGATTGCTCCCCTTGAGGGATTCATTGTTGGGGTCGAACTTTTACCCCGCTACA
>JAGLGG010000186.1 GCA_023144145.1 Anaerolineales bacterium
AGCTTCTGGATGGTCGAAAAATCCCATGTCTGCATGACTGTGGGTATCGATGAAGCCTGGAGCCAGGACGAATCCACCCGCATCGATAACTTCCTCTCCCGGGACAGGGTTTAATTCACCTACTTCATGAATAAGGCCATCTCTAACTCGAAGTGAGCCTGACCGAGCGGGAGTGGATGTACCATCAATTAATAAGGCGTTTGTGATTATCATCGACATAATCTGTTTCCTGATTTGCGTATTCTATTCAAGCACATACGCTCTTTTTCCGGCTATCTCTTAGGTCGAGGGGATCCCAGCGCTATTCTCTCTTGAGCTCTGAGGATGGTCAAGCACTTACAAGGTGGTTGAACCCGAAAAGGGCATCTAGCTGAATAATGTTCACCACGATCTTTAACCTACTCTACACGCCTTTCACCCTCCGATACACCAACATCGCCGCTGCAACGTCCTCAATTGCCATCCCCAAAGACTTGAAAACAGTGGTCTCTTCAGTTCTCGGTTCGACATGCCCGGCCAGCGCCTCACCGATCTCTGCATAAATCTCAGCCCCAGAAAGGATCACGTCGCCCGATTCGACCATAGCTGCATCTCGCGAATCCACAAACAGCACGTTCTCCATCACCCCATCATCCAGTTCACGCCAATTCGAGCGCGGCGCGCCCACAGCATTCACATGACAACCCGGTTTGAGCCAGGTTCCTTTTAGGACAGGTTCTGTTGCGCTTGTCACCGTCACGACAACATCAGCACCTCGAACAGCGTCCTCCGCCGTAGTCGCCCGTGCTCCTATTTCATCGGCAAAGCGTTGTGCAATCTCTGGTGTCCGGTCACACACCCGGACTTCCTCAAAGTCTCGGACCAAGCTCATCGCTTTAAAATGACTTCGGGCTTGCACGCCGCTCCCAATGATTGCCAATATCCGCGCGTCCACAGGCGCAAGCAACTTTGTCGCCGCTGCGGATACCGCGGCTGTGCGCATCTCCGTGATCAGTGTGCCATCCATCACCGCCAACGGCGCACCTGTCGCTGGGTCCAGGAGGAAGATTGTGGCAAAGTGCGCCGGCAATCCGCGCTCGACGTTGGAGTAGTAAAGCGTGACGATCTTAACCCCAAGCCCCTCGCCATAGGCTGGCATGAGGAAGAAATATCCGTCGTAAGGCTCGACCTCAAAACTGGTTCGCACGGGCTGGACCACCTTGCCCGCCGAAAAGTCGATCAACGCCTTCTCCATCACGGGGATGAGATCCTGCATTCGCAGGACCTCCCGCACCTGATGATCATCTAGATACAATGTCATTTCGCCTCCACAGGAAATTAAAGTTGAGGTTTCCGCACTTCTCGTTTAGCCCAAAAAGTTGTGATGATCACAACCAATGGACCAACTACTGCCATTCTTTAGAGTAACTAGTAATTCAACATTCTAGGTTCCACCCGGGATTTGTATTGTAAGGCTGATAGTATAAATGCATAAAATATGGAGCTGCAAATTAAGAAAGTTCCTGTGAACGCCTCAACCAAACATGTCTTATCTACTCGCTATTCTTCAACTTCAATTCGTCATCCTCAAGTACAATCCAACAAGCGCACATCATCCTTCGATAATGGCATTTGATCTCCATCCAGCCATGTACTTATAATCATAGTGCAGGTACCGAGCACGGCAGTCCGTATATCGATTGGAGTGAAATCATGAATTCAATTTCAAGCACACATCAAGCTGACTCGAACCCTGCTCAAGCGCCATCCATCGCCGTGCTTATTCCTTGTCTGAATGAGGAAAAGACCATTAAACAAGTGGTGCAGGAGTTTAAGACCGAATTGCCAGGTGCAACGATTTATGTCGTCGATAACGATTCGACCGACAACTCAGTCGCCGAAGCCCAGGAGGCTGGTGCCATCCTGATGACGGAGAAACGCCGGGGCAAAGGGTATGTCGTACAAACCATGTTCCAAAAGATCGATTCTGACATCTATGTTATTGTTGACGGGGATGGAACCTACCCTGCGAGCAAGGTTCACGATCTCATAACCCCTATTCGAGATGACGAGGCTGACATGGTTGTCGGATCCAGAACAACCGAAACGAGCAGCATATTTCACCCACTCAATCGCCTGGGAAACATATTCTACCAGTATGTGATCAATTTCGTCTTCGGCACTCGCTTATCAGACATTCTAAGTGGGTACCGTTGCTTCAATCGAAAATTCGTAAAAGGATTACCCTTATTCGTGACTGGTTTTGAGGTTGAAACCGAGCTTTCCATCAAGGCTCTCCAACGCGGTTACCGCATCGCTGAAGTGCCAGTTGCCTTGCGACCGCGCCCAGAAGGGAGTCATTCCAAGATACGCATTGTCAACGATGGGGTGAAAATTCTATGGACCATCCTTGCCCTATTTCGCGACTACAAACCACTTACCTTCTTTGGTGGGCTTGGAGTCTTACTAATTCTTTTGGGATTGATCCCCGGTGGTATTGCGGTTTATGAATTCTTGGAGACTGGTCTCGTCTTGAGATTTCCCTCAGCCATCCTCTCGGTTGGCATTATCCTTTCAGGAATGCTCCTAATTGCAGTCGGGCTTATCCTACATACGATTAATCGCCGCTTTCAAGAGTTAGAGTATTACATCCGTCTATTTATCAATCGCTAAAATTTACTTTTCTACACCCACTCCAAAGAAGGTTTTTATAATTGGAGTGGGATGTACTGAACCTCCCCAATCCATCACCAATTTCGTAGAGCGCCCGAACCACACCTGTGAGTTCCCAAAGCAAATGAACTAGTGGGTCAATAACTAATGGATAGAGATATCATGATTTCTGACCTAAAAATAATGAGGGGGCAATCCAATATCGGCGCTGACAATTCAATCAGGTGGAGGAATGGGCTGGTCAGCGCATCCTTGAGGTTGGCGCAGGGATTGGGAACTGTACGGAATTTATTATCGACAGAGAAAAGGTGGTATGTCTTGCGCTCCACTCGGATGCATTCGCGCATTTCAAAGAGATGTTTTCCGATGCTTCAAGCGTAATCATTGTCCAAGGAGATGTTGCCGATCCAAGTATTCGGTCCCTCGAGACACATCAATTTGACTCGGCCATGTGTTTTAACGTTTTGGAACATGTCGAGGATGCTGTTCTCGCTACATCCTGGCCTGGAAACTATTCAAAACGATGGGAGCCAGCGATGTCGAAGATAGCCTGGAAAACGCCGGGGCAATAGCTGAGCTGGATCATGTCAGAGTTCGGCATCATCCCCGGCTCTTATCGGACAATGGACCCTGTTATCTCTCGGGCCAATTGAAGAAGTATCTCAAGCGGAAGGACATCAAGCATATCTGCGGAGCACCCTATCATCCCATGACTCAGGGCAAGA
>JAGLGG010000187.1 GCA_023144145.1 Anaerolineales bacterium
AGTACTACAACAAGCAGCGATACCACGAAGCGCTTGACTATATGACGCCAGAAGATATCTACTTAGGGAGAAAGAAGGTCGTCCAACCAAGAAGGGAGAAGATCAAGGAAACCACACTAAGACACCGGAGAAAATGGAACCTGGGGATTCACACCGGATGGCCGTAGACCCTCAATCCGAAAGGGGAAATACTCTCTTGGTTTTGGCTCAGTTTTGCCCCAAATGCTCTGATGATGTACACGCGGAGTATGCCCTCAGCCATTGTAATTACTCTACCTATTTTCTCTAACAGGTTCCGTTAGTGTCCTGCCCACGACATCGAACAATGAAAGTATTGGAAGCCATTGAACTTAATCAACCCGTTTCACGACTGCCAGTAGGATACCATCGCGACTTATTTCCCATTCAGTCTCAAAATGTGAAAACCTATCGTCGCTCACAGATGGGGTACAAATTAGAGCATAATCTGCAGCATCCGCGTACAACTCCTTATCAAGTTTGATTAGTTTCAGATCCTCACGAGCGAAAGGCTTTGCATTATTTATAGGTCTCGATACCGCAATTGTGGACCCTTCAGGAGCGGCCTCATTAATGTAGTCCATCGCGGCGCGAAAGGAGGTGCACCAATAATCGAGTTCACCAAAGCCTTCTGTGCTGGATAAACCTCCAACGAGTGAGTTGTAATAGATATATTCATAGGGATGCAGACGCACGATACCGATTAACCCTGGGAGAAAAATTGTGACGATGATAATGCTGAGGAGGAACGTGCTCCGGATCTTTCCGACGAAGTAGTCAATACCGACACTCGCCAAAATGAAGAGAGGAACGGTGATGAATAGAAATTGTCGGAAGTTATTGTATGGCAGCACATTTGTGATTCTCAGCATTGCAATAGGGACAAGAAACCATCCCGTAACAACCGTGAGCAACGTTCGGTCCACATTATCATTTAGCATCTTCCACACCATTATGACGATGCCAAGCAATATCAGGAAAAGCAAAGGCTCGGTAAATTGCCGCAAAATCAAAGTTGGAGAATATGAAAATGGGAGATTAGTGGCCGGATAGGTATCGCCCTGGAAGAAAACGGAACCGGAGGAATTGAAATTGCTAGTGGAGATCAAGCTATTCCACACTCGTTCAATAGGATTCTGCCAAAAATATGGGCGCGTAATGAAAGAGATCACAGCTGCAAAACACCAATAAAATACTAGAGGTTTGAATCCCCTAAAGCCGCGTTTTGCTAGGAAGTAAATGCTCACTAGTAAACCAGCGAAAGGTGCCACAATACGAATTGATGTAGCTAGTCCTAATATAATCCCTGAAAATATCAATAGACTATTTTTTTTCGACGTTATCTCTAGAAGTGTCAATCGGAATTTTCTTCCGAAAATGAGTATCGCTGAAAATAGAATACCGATCGACGAAGGAATACGGAGAAACCAATATGCCCTTGTTGCCTTCCACATGTAGGAGGTTACATCGATCTGACCAGCATTATCTGCAATGAGACGAAATATGGAATTAATCGGCTCTGTTGCTGTGTTCTGGTAGGCGCTGTAAACAAGAGATAAGAGTTGTCGTAGGATTACTCGGTTGAGTACGAGGATATCTAATATGGCTAACAAAGATAAAACGGACATTGTAAACAATAATCCTTTTTGTTTTATGTTCATGCGCTTCCATATTTGCCAAATATCTGTCCATCCTCGATGTTCTTCACTTCCAGGACCCTTTCTTAAAGCAGTTTCATGTGAATTCGCATGCGCGTCGACCATGGCCAACCCAATGGCAACTGAAGCAGAGAAGAAGGCCATAAACGGAATGTCCTTTGGATTTATAAACGCATGACCAAAAAGCAATGGTTGTGTCACGAAAAGCAAGGTTGCCAACAGAGCGGCTCTCTTATTGGAGAACCGCAAACATAGACCATATAGAGAAATTGCCGCTATCTGGAACATAAGGAAGTAGGTGAAGTGACGGCCATCAGCTAACATCCACCCTGGTCTGAAAACTCTGAATACTTGTGCGGCAATCTCGGTCAACATAAATGAGAATGGACCTGTTGGTCCGGCCGGTAAAGTCCATTGCCAAGCGGGTTCCGAATAGTACGCCCTCAATGATTCCACACCATATGTGACGTTCAAAGGTTCATCCCACGAGATACCAAAATCATTCGTGATGACGATCCCTATAATGGTTATTGTCATAAGCGCAAAAACAATGCGTGAGTAATCAGACTCCCGTAGCGCTTTCAACATGAGCAGGCAATACCTTTTAATGGACATCTCTCTGTCCTCTTTTTATTATTACTTCGAGGGGTTGTAAACGACCTAATCCCTTGACTGTTACATGGGTTAAAATCGGACAATATGAATCCTTGCTAAGTATTTGATTGCATTCTTCCCTCAAATGGAAGGCCGACCAATAAAACGGTCCACGCGGCGGATAGGATAATAAAGGGCAAGAACATGCGATCCAATCCCGTATCCATCATATAGTCAAGGTCTCCGTCAAAGCTGCCAAGAACATAGAAAGATACCATGGCGATGCCTGTTACGATCACAGGAGCCAGCAGCGCAAAGATTTGTGGGTAGTCTTTGGGGTGGAGCTTTCTGTAGTTCAAAATAAACAGGAGGATCGCCGCTGGAAAAACGAATCCCCAAACGTTGAATGTGATTGCATGGCGCAGGAGGGTACGCAGGATTTTTGGGAGCACCTCCCAGGGGAACTGACCGTTAATCGTAGATTGAATGAGGTGTTGAACCCCGGATGACAATTGGCCTGGTCCACCGTATTTACTCAGGAATACGAACCATGTACCACCGATTACTATGATCGGTAGTAACCAGTGAGTGGCACGGACTGGTTGAAGCTGGACAATCTTCAGGGCAAGAAACAACCCGAGCACAACAATTGGAATGAGGAAAATTCCCTCCGGCCTTGTCCAGACGGCTAGCCCAAACAGGATGCCGCTTACGGTCTGCATATGGGAATCCCGATCTGTTACTCCTATGATGACTAGAAAACAACCCAGCACAATATAAGTTGCAAATGGTAAGTTTACATATCCAATAGTGCTATGTTCAAACACCAGAGGAATTGAGGCAATAAATAAGGCTCCCAACCCAGCCACTGAGCTGCGTATCTTCATGTGGCGCCAGAATTGATAGGCCCCAACGATTAAGGATGCATAGAAAAGGGGAAAGATAAGTTTGGATCCTGGGAGCAAATCACCTCCCAGGCTTTGAAAGGAGGCAATAAGAAGAGGGATGTTTTGTGGGTAGTACAGTCCGTGTGCCCCCCACTCTTCTCCAGCAAATATGGTCCCCTCACGCGCAATGCCATATCCTTTGATGCTCCAGATAGCAATGCCGTCCCATGTTGAATAGGAGCGACTAACGGACAATATTATGGAGCCTACCAACAAACCTACGAGGGGTATGATAGTTGTTGCTTTCTGAAGTGCTGGCTTCGTGGGTCTTTCATAATCGATCACTTTTGGTTCAGAATCCATTTTTAATTTCCGCAGAATGAAGGCAACGCTCGAAGCAACAAGAATAAAGCCAACCCCCAAGCCAGACGCCAATCTGATCGGCACATTCATCCAAGAGAGCAGGAATAAAACCCACGAAAAGATCCCACTTCCAAGGGGAAAGGCGAGAAAGCTTATCTCGCTAATCCTCCCGGATCGCAGGATGATGCGGGTCACCGATATTCCAAGGATCAGCAAAGTGCCTATGAATAAAAGGTCTAGCAGCGTGTCTTGAATCATTCTCGTCCGTCTCCATGGTTTGGGTTCTATGGCAGCGGTAGATAAAGACCGCTTTCCTGATCATAGGGGAGATAACGCTTGACTTGATCGGCAAGTTCACGAGGGGGAAAGGTTAAAGTTGGTGCGAGGATATAGGTATTAGTTCCTCTAAGATTGAGAATGCACTCGTCGAGTGAATCTATGGGACAATCGGCTATTCTCCTGGGATAGAGGTGATATTGCATCAACCCGACATTACCAAAATTCCAAACCTGCTCCTCCTTGGGGATGATTACCAAGGCATCCTCGGGCGTGTTTGTTTTGACAAACTCGATGTAGTTGGCGTAATTGTCACCAAGATGAATTGAGGCACTCCGCCACTTTGCCGAACCGGTCCTTGCTTGCCAGATCTTTTGAACCAGATCTGGAATAACGCTCGGGATAAGAATCATCATTTGAGAGATTACAATGAGACCGAGAATCAAAATCGATGCATTTGTTCGAGTCCAGTTGAGTCCTCTACGAAATTGAGTCATTTTTCCTGCTTCAATAGTTTCGATCGATTATAACGTTTTTAGGTAAAAGATTGAGAAAGCGCCATAATTATTTTTTTATCGGGAGCTAGCATTCGCTCTGAGTGGTGCCCCGCTGCGTTCGTTTCTAGAACCTTTGCGGGATGAAGGTGCACAGTTAGTGGGGGCGAGCACACAGAGTCCCAGAAGGTGTTTATGCGCGAATCAAACAGCCCCATTCATGAGGGCTGTTTAATCTTGTTCCCAAGTTGTACAGCTTATTCTTCGACCTCAATCCTGGTCACCAAGGTTTGGGAACCGTTGTAGTCGAGAATATCGCTATAGAGTGTCCCCCACAGGTGCACCGTTACACCCGAGTCTCTTAGCTCAACAATCTGCGCTGCGATATCAGGATCCTGAGACTCGATTCCGAAGTACAGCAGCTGACCAAGGTCTGTACGCTCGAAGTAATCGTCGAATTGGTCACCGTGTTCCGTACCGAGTATCAGCCCGACCCAATCTGAGATTTCTTCCGGACCGGGGATGCTTGAATGTGGATCTTCGGATTCCTCATTTTCAACTCTTTCTAGAATCGATTCGAGCTCCATTTGGAAATCTGCAGAGACCTCAATGGATCGACCCTCCCAAATCCCATCATCACCACGCAACAATGCAGGTCCACCATCTCGGCACAAGTAACCAAAACTAACCATGGTCATGTCATCAAAGGTGAACTGCAAGGTATAGACATTTGGGCAGCGCGCACTGGGCATGAAGCTGTATTCTGCATTCAAGGCCGAAGCGAACGCAGCGATTGCATTGGTATCCTTGGTCTTCAACAAGGAGACTACCTCCGCCGTTATGACAACTGGTTCACCATCCGACTCGGTAACAACGGTCTCAAGAAGCTCTAACGTCATTGCCTGATCCAAGCCATACTCGAAGGTTGGATTGATGCTCACGGCCCATGTGGATTGGACATATTCCATCATCAAAGCATTGAACAGCGGTGGAGGCATGAAATCATCCCCCGTAATGTAGGCTTGCTCGCCGCGCAGGAAGGTCGCCTCGCTCTCTCCACAGGAGTAGTCAAACTTCTCCACTCCGCCATCTGCCAAATGAAAATATAGCTGGTAGATGGGTGCACAGAGCAGGCCGGGGCCCGGTCGGATGTTCACATCGAGCGCAGTGAAGATCTCCTGTAGATCTTCAGGATCATCGATCGTTAGGAGCAACGAGTATGGTTCATCCGATGTCTCTAAATTGAGTTCGAAAATCTCCAAGGCGACAGTGTTCTCCAAATTTGCTTCCTGGAGGATGTTGACATAGCCCATCCCGTCCTCGGCACGTTCGTACATCCCCTGCTCACATTTTCCGTTGAAGAGAGCCCATTCTTCGCATTCGCTACCATCAGGGAAGACACAAACACCGTATGACCCGCCACCCGCATTCTCTCTCGGGGGGCTATCGCCCTCTCCCTCAACAACGACCGGCTCTGACTCCTGTCGCATCTCCAACCGACCGCCCTGTTCTTCACAAAACACAGATGCAGGATTCGGCATACCGGACTCTTCGTTGGTCCCTCCATTTCCGGTCCCACAAGCCGCTACCATCACAGTTAGCAATACCAGTCCACTTAGAGAAAATATCTTCCGAACGTTCATAGTCTCATCCTCCGAATAAATTCAGGCCTATTTGTGAATTTCTGCACTAGTGACGAAAATCAGCGCCATTTAGTTCCCGGGAATGGGTGAGATTCAGACTCTATGTTGGGCAATAGCGGAGACGTTGTGCTTCAGCGAGAAGATGTCAATTTGGAACGTGGGCTAACCGTCCCCCAGAACGGTAGATGATGTGAGCGGGGATGACTTCCGCTTCCCAATTCGTTGTTTTGGCTGCCCGATTGTGAGGATCCAAGCGTCGATACGCTATTCCCTCACTCGCAAGTCACGCTGAATTGAACTTGCGCTGAGCGATATGTGTTCGGCGCGGAGATGTACAGCCTCGCCCATGCTGAAACGCTGTCCGAAATTTCCAAAGTGTAAGACACGTTCAACTGATGAGTTCCACCCGCTGTGAAGGTCGCCTTTTGTGCCGGAGGCAAAGAGAAAGTAAATCCAGTCGTAGATGTGCCCGCTTCCAATTGGTAAATGTATGAACCCGCTCCATCAGACGTGATCGTCCCCCCAAAAGAAATGGTGGCCGGACATTCACCACTATAGGTCGAAGGGTTCGCAGAAAGAGATGCTCCAATAACCGTTGAGCCATCGCCGATATCTGGAGGCGTAGTTGTCCCTGTGTCCGACCCAATTACCTCGATCATCACGAAGAAGGGCTGGTCATTTTCTGGTCCAGTTCCCATCAGAACACCATCGGGATTGCGCATGATCCAGTAACCGGTATAGGTGCCCTGCTCCTCCGGGGCAGTCAGTTCGACTGATAAATCCACCGTTTCATTGGGCAGCACCTCGCCCTCCAAATGAACTTCGTACAGCCCACCCATCCGTTCACCTTCATGAAAAAGCAGTGCATACCCCGTCGTCCAGGTGCTCTCCCCTCCATTTTGCACCCGCCAGGTTTTCGTAAAAGTTTCCCCCGGTTCAAATATGGACCCATCGGGAATGGTCACATCCTCCACAAAGATCAGCACGTCGCCCTCTGATGAGGGCGTGACGGCAGGAGGTGGCTCGTAGCTATCCCAATCGAAGATCCCTGGCTGTGAGAAGTCGAGCGAGGCGACGATTTCTAAAAGCGTGTCCTTGGTCGACTCCAAGTAGTCCTCGTAGCTCACGCCGGTATCGG
>JAGLGG010000188.1 GCA_023144145.1 Anaerolineales bacterium
CTTTTTAGTTTGCTAAGTGATCAGTCCGGTGGGTGGTACACGACTCAAGGACAAGATAAGGAATAGTTGGACGTTGCAGTTCGATAGCCAATTACGCAACGCATAAATTTAATGCATAAATCGTTGCGGTAAGGAGCTTTTGAAATTGAGGGTCTCAGAAATGCAGGGTCGAGTTGAGGTTGATATATGTCCACTGTGTCGCAGTGGATCGAACCTGCATAGTTTTTTCGAGAGTGTAATGGAAAACGAGCAGCTTGAAAATTATCAGATGTGTGAGCGTTGTGGGCTGGTATTCCAATCCCCTCGCATGACCGAGGGTGGGTTGAATGCATTTTACGCTGCGGAATACCGCAATTTTGTTCAAGGATCTGAGCAGCCGATTGACAAGGACCTTCGAATGCAATTTGCACGGGCGAAGCATCTTGTACATTTTTCGAAGCCACATATCAAACAAATTCATCGGTGCCTGGATATTGGGAGCTCGACCGGAATTCTGTTAGAGACACTTAATAATGCCTACAAATGTGAAGGTGTTGGGATTGAACCAGGGCAAGCCTATGCAAGCTTCAGCCGTGGAAAAGGATTTCATATTGTTCCTGATATCCAGCAGTTGGATTCTGAATACGAAGGCAGTTTCGATCTGGTGTCGATGGGGCATACGTTGGAACACATCCCAGAACCTGTCGATTACCTGGTTGAATTGAGGCAGAGGTGGATTTCCCCATTAGGTTATTTACTTCTGGAGGTACCTAACCTATTTGGTCATCACGCCTATGAGCGCGCTCATTTGATCGCATTTTCGAAGCAAACTCTTCGGGAATCTTTACAGCAAGCAGGATACAAGGTTCTCAGAATAAAGGTTCATGGTCGCCCAAGATCACGCCTGATCCCACTCTACATTACCGTTCTTGCCCAAATAAAGGATTCGGGTTCAGAAAAGGTGGTGGTGAATTCCAGCAGCAAGGGTGTGAGGCTAAAGAGAAGACTTGCGATGCTGTGGCGGCGATTTGTGACAAGGATCGCACCTCGATGGGCTTGGCTGCCGTGGCCTGAGAATGGCAACAAGTGAGCGGGTGGGATTGAAATGGAAGGAACTGGGTTGTTTATCTTACAGGCGAGCTTGTCACTGACCTTCTTAAGCTGTGAGAGAACGAGATGAGAATTTTAATCTGCGGATTAGGCTCTGTCGGACGCCGGCACCTCCGTAACCTCGCAGCATTGGGGCAGGAGGATGTCGTTCTGTACCGGTCTGGGAGAGCGACGCTCGATAATGAGGAACTTAAAGATTATCCCGTTGAGCACGATCTTTCGCGTGCACTCGATCGTTGGAATCCTGAAGTGACTATCATTTCGAATCCAACATCAATGCATATGAATATTGCTCTAGCTGCCAGTAAAGCAGGAAGCCATTTATTCATTGAGAAACCCATTTCGCATAGCATTGAAGGAATTCATGAACTTCAAGAAATAATTACTGAGAATGAATTACACGCCTATGTTGGATATCAGTTCCGATTTCATCCTGGATTCCTGCATATAAAAAGGCTTTTAGAGCACCAGGAAATCGGTGAAATTCTTTCAGCGCAAGTAACATGGGGAGAATATCTGCCCAATTGGCATCCATGGGAGGATTATCGGAAATCCTATAGCGCCAGAAAGGATTTAGGTGGAGGAGTTGTACTAACCCTTTGCCATCCCTTCGATTATTTGCGCTGGTTGTTAGGAGAAGTTACAGAAGTTACTGCAGAAACCGGACAATCAGGTCTGCTTGATCTGGACGTAGAAGATTCCGCAGATGTGACATTGCGTTTTAAGGCTGGGTACCGTGCTACTGTTCATCTCGACTATTTACAGCGGCCCACTATCCACCAACTTAGAATTGTCGGATCAGATGGCATTTTGCTTTGGGACCACGCAGATGGCTCAGTTCGTTGGTGGTCTGCGGATTCAAGTGAGTTGCCAACATTGACTGTGCCTAAGGGGTTTGAGCGCAATCAGCTTTTTCTTGATGAGATCGAGCACTTCCTACAAGTAATTTCAGGTGAAGCTGAATCACGATGCTCACTCGAAGATGGGATCAGGGCATTGGAAATTGCTTTAGCAGTTCATCAATCTGCAGAGCATGGGAAGAGGATTGGCATAAACCGCTGAGTTTAGAAAGGTGAGGGTGATTGTGGACGGATCTAAACGTTTAGAAAGATTTAGCCTCGAGAATCGGGTTGCGATCATCACGGGTGGCGCCGGCTTCCTGGGGGCGCACTATTGTCATTCATTGGCCGAGTTTGGTGCGCACGTTGTCATTGCGGATATTGAAGGAGATGCCGCGATCGAGCTTGCACGCCAGATTTCTGAAGAAAGTGGGGTGGAAGCATTCGCCTATGCTACCGATGTTTCTGACCCCAACTCGGTAAGAGATATGGTGGCTGCAACGCTCGAGA
>JAGLGG010000189.1 GCA_023144145.1 Anaerolineales bacterium
GGCGAATGGATTCCTTTTTCGCCCCCTAATCTTATGCTATGAAGAAAGAATTCCGCTTAATTGCCCTCAGGGGGTGCTATCAGGAGGTTTGTCCACCTCCTATTTCTCTTAGTAGGTTCCAACGTTACTCAAGCCTAATCAATAACAATGCTGATTAACAAAGCGCAGTCCGAGCTTAGTGAGCGACTCGCAAAACAATAATTCACCCTAAACTACACGTTATATTACTCCAGGTTGGCACAAAACACGGCAAAAAGTCGGAATATCACCTTAGGAGGTTAGTAACCTACGGAATGCCATACTATGGCAAATCGGGGCTGCAATGCAGCCTGGCTGACGGATATCCCCCTCATCTAACGCATTCCACTCTAACCCACCTGCCAAGCGAAAAACGGTTCTACCTATTCCAAATGTAGGATTTTTTTAGTTAAATGTTATGGCTATGCGAAGATATTCAGGCGTATTCATTGCGTGGTCTAAACATTTGGGCAGATTTCCAATCGCAGCTGCTGATTACGCCCTTCGAGCCCCCAATAACCTATCAATAACCCAAAGTGGCAGGATAAGGAGAAGGTCCAGGATTGCAGTTACCCCAAAGGCGGTCGCCAAGGACTTGAATGAGCCATCCACCAGACCATTCAGCCATTCAATCCTGGCTACCTCTGGTTGCCACAATATCACAGGGATCAACAGCAGCGCTAGAAACACACCCACGGGGACCCACGAAGCCCGATCCGAAGCGGAAGGCAGCATCATGTTGCTGATTGTAATCAGCAGGTACATCCAGAGCCAAACGTCCGGTTGATTTAACACTCCCATAAATTGCGCGTACGCCAAACTCAAATCCCCCTCTATCATCACCCCGAAAACAACGTCAAGAGCTAAAACCTCGAGTGCGATCAATAGAACAGCAGCAGTTCCCAGCACCATGGGCGCCAAACCCACCAACGAGGCGCGAAAATGATCTGTTTTCGTCATCTCGACATACCCAAATCGAAGCGTTCCTTCGTCGATCCATGTTGGTACTAATGAGAAACGATGTGTCCGAACTCTTAGTAATTTTGCTACCACCCAATGGCTGCCCTCATGAAGCAGGACACCAGGCAGGAACAGAAAGCCATAGATCAAACCTACAACGCGCTTGTTCTGCATGACGCCCATCAGCACATCAAACAAGAGTTGAGTGAATTTTCGTCGAATAATGAGAAGAATGAGCAGCGAGGCGATCAAGCCAAGAAAGGGTGTCATGATTAGTTACGGCTATGAACCATAAGAGCTTACAAGATTTGCTTTCAGAAATTACTCGTCTTCAATTTTTTGTTCATCAAACATATTCTATCAGACCGGAATTTCAATCCTAATCTGTCGAAATATCATCCTCCAGCGTATGCAAGTGATCACGTAACCAAGGGTAAATTCCGGGTTGATTTACAATTTCGGAAATGAGTGCACTTGCATCTTCTACTTCCCCCTGTGCGTTGAGCAGTTCCGCCTGGATCGCCTTGGCGAGCAAGTTTTCCTGATCGCTCGCCAATGCACCATCTAATATTCGCTGCGCCCTGTCATAGTCACCCGTGAAAATCAGTCGACGAGCTTCAAGCACACGCAAGACAGGATATCGCGTATCAGCGCTCGGGAATAAATCTGCCAGCTGATCGATTTCATCATATGCCGCGCTGAAAAAGAGTGCCTGCGTTAAAAGAGATACAAGCTTTCGATCCTGCTCTCGATCCAATTCACCCATAAGCATCGTCGCTTCGATCAATGCACCGGCAGCTCTAACCGGCTCCCCAACCTGAAGGAACATCTCCCCAGCAATCACATATTCCGAAGATGCTTTATCAACCTCACCCTGCTCAACCCATGCAACAGCTCGTGCCAAGTGATCCGACGGGTTATCCCTCGGCACCTCAGTTCGGTCGACTGGAATGACAGGGGTTTCGATAACTGCAGTCTCGATCGGGCTGTCCATCGATTCGTCAACTCGTTTCACTTCAGTCGGTATGTTTTGGGTTGCCGTTTCATTGAATAGTGTACGGATTCCAGGACGATTTGCTGCTGCTAGTATTCCGATCAAACCAATACATGTGATCATCAAACCTGCTGCCACCCATACCCACTTGTGTCTTTTTCTCGTCTTATCCGATGGTAAGTCAGAAGTGTCTCGCTCTCCCTGAACCTTTTCAGGAAGATCCGATTCAGCCTTCTGATCTTCTTTCTGAATTCTTTCAGCAGTTTCGATTTGTTTACTCAGGGTGTCGGTGAGGTCTACATGCGGAATTGGGGTAGGTCCCAATCCTTTCACAACATCTAAATAGGCTTGAACCGTCTTACTAACAGACGCAAATCGATCCTCACGATCCTTCGCAAGCGCCTTTAGTAAGATGTTCTGAATCTCGTCAGGTACAGCAGGATTGACCTCGCTGGGTATCGGTAACGGCGTATAAATATGGTCGTGGATGATAGAAAATGGTGTATCCGCACTGAATGGCACTCGACCCACCACGATTTCATATAGGACGATCCCAAGTGAGTAGATGTCGGTCCTCTCATCAAGATCCCCATCTCCCCTAGCTTGTTCAGGTGAAATGTAATGTGGGGTCCCCATAAGCATGTCGCCTGAGAGTGTGGAGGCTCCAAGCTCCGCGATGCGAGCCAAACCGAAATCCGCCAGGTAAATCCGACCATCTCGACCTATCAATATATTTGAGGGCTTTACGTCTCGATGTAGGATGCCCTTTCCATGGGCATAGGCCAATCCATTTCCCACTGCTTCAATGATCTTATTGCTCTGGTCAATTGGCAATGGTCCTTCCAATAACCTTGCCTTCAGGGTTTGGCCAGGGATGAATTTCATCACGAGATAGGGTTGACTCTCGTGTTCAGAAAAATCATAAATTGGGACTATATTGGGATGTTCGAGCAGAGCGACAAGTTTCGCTTCGCGATGGAATCGTTCGAGGAAGTGGGGATCCTCTTTAAATACTGGATGAAGTACTTTAAGGGCTACATTTCTGTCTAGGGCAGCATGATAGGCCTTATATACTGTAGCCATGCCCCCTTGCCCTAATTTATTCACAATTCGGTAAGGACCGACGTTTGCACCAGTTACAAAAGGCATTGACCCACCTACCCAAGATCATGTCTCAAGACGTTGTGTAAATCACAATTTACATCTCACTGAAAGACAGCGTCTTCCCCAACTGCGAATCATTATAGTAAAACCTTATAAACTGGACAATAAATTTGTATGAAACCCGTGTAAAAACGATGATTCTGACCAAAGTAAAACGCTTTGGCTTTCCCTTAGAATGACATGTGGAAAATTGCGTTTAACCTCCATTACTCGTAGGTCAGGTTTCCATACCTGACGGGTTTTATAAACATCCACTCCCCGTCCAGCTACCCGGACTCCCACGCCTGGGAGGCATTCTTGGGCGCAATAAATTGCGCCCCTA
>JAGLGG010000019.1 GCA_023144145.1 Anaerolineales bacterium
TCTCCGGGTTTCTTCCACTTCTCCTTCCCATGATCCTTTATTTACTACCCAGTATCCTTGCTCAAATGCATGATAGGATCGAATCTTTGCAGCCTCCAGCCATTCCTGGACCGATATCCTTGCAACCAGTAGGTAGGAACCAGACACCAAAACAACCGGAACCGCAATTACAACAATTGCCTTTCCAAATGCTGTTCTACTCAACTTGAGACTTATAACCAACCCAACTGCTAGGAAAAAGATGATCCAACCATCATTTCGCGTCAATATCGAAAGCGCGATAAACAGCCCAGCCATTGATAAAGCACGATTATTCCGGGTGCGAACGAAGAGCAGGATCTGAGAAAGAGCGAATGCTGACAGGGCAGCAAACAAGACATCACTCGAATTCGTGAGAATGTTGGTACCCAACCTGGTGACCAGATAAAGGCCAGCCAGTATGAGTGATGTCACACCACCACCCGCATTCCTTCCGAGATGAATTAGACTCAGCCACAATAACGTAAAGAGGGCGAATCTACCAATAATCATGGAGAGGAAAAACCAGTGCTCTGAATGCTGAACGAAAGGGTAAATGAGCGCATAAAGGAACGATAGAAGAGGACCCCACTCTGGACCTCGCATTTGGCCATTGATGAGACTCCTACCACTATCGATGTACTTGGCCTCATCGTGTTGATTTATTTGCCAATAGGGAGGATTGAATTTGGGTGATACCAAGACAACGTTGAGTACGAATATAACTAACAAAAGAAAAACTAGTCTTTTGTCATGAAACCAAGGAGTTATCCTTTGTAGATAACGTCCCAGCCTAAGTTTGACCATTTACCCCTCTTCAGAGCGAGATTGTCCCATACCTGTTGAAAAACCACTCACTTCATAAGGTTATTGGTTAAACTAATCCTCGTTCAACATCGAGGCAGCTTGGGTCAATGCCTCACCACCCAGTCTTTTTTTTATGGTTAGTCCCAACGAGTACCGCTATTGATAGCTAGCGATCAAGCTGAATCATCCTGAAGAAAATTATCTTTCCGTCTTCCACTCTCTCCCAATCTAGTGCTGTAGACCAATCAAATCAATCTAGGCGCAAACCTAGACTCCGAATAGATCGTAGATAGTGATCGGTAAACGAAGTATAGAAGGAAGAGAATATTCAGAAGGATGAGTACATCGAAATAACCGAATTTACTATGGTCAGCCAAATCAAACGCGACAGGAAATTTCAAATAGGTCAGCAAATCGAACAACACGATCATCACAACGTCTCGACGGTTCCGGGCAAGTAAGATTAGAAACGGAACAATCCACAATAACCATTGAGGGGAATAATACTTGGCGAATAACATGAAACATAGAATTGCGCTCGATGACCATGCCAAAACACTGAGTTTGTCGCGAACCACTCCAAACACTGAAACAAAGGGGATTGCAACCTGCAAAAGCAAGAATAAATTGTAAACAAGTGACTTAATGAATCCTTCAAATAAACCGGCAGCCATGATCACAAGCACGATTAGAAAAGGTAGGCTCTCCCGATTCACCCCTCTCCCTAAATGAAACTGGTAAGGTACAAGAAACCCTTCCCAACCAACTGCCAATATGGTTGGCAAAATTATGAGACCAATCGTCACGCAGAATATGGCTATCATCCGCCAGTTTATGCGCTTGAATATTGTGTGATAATGGGCAAAGTAGATCGGCAGCAAAACAACTGGATACCATTTGAACATGACACTAATAGCAAGAAGAAATGACGCTACCAAAAATCTCTTTTTAAATAACATGAATATGCTGAGAATCGTGAACATCGCCGGCACGATATCGTATCTGTTGTGCGTGAAATAAATACTTGCAGGCAAAAACATTAGAAAAGCCAGATACTTACGATCAGAACGTAATTCATAGATAACCAGCGCAGAGACCGTCAAACACACGGCCATCATTAACGAAAAGAAGACCCTGTATGTATCGCCTGCATCGCCAAAAGGTTTTGCAAAAATGTGGGGGAGAGCAAACATATAGGTTGCTAGCTGAGGATACTCACTAAAAACATCTCTATAGGGTTGCTGTCCCAGGACAACCCAACTCCCCCGGTCCTGGTAATTTGATAAATCATAAGGATCGTTAATTAATCGAGGTACTCCATCATCAGGCATGCTAGATAGAAGCAACGAAAGGCAACTAACAATTATAAAAAGTAGGAAAATTTGAGTTCTGCGCATTTGATATTGAACTTGGCTCATGTACTAACGGGCTAATCCAACTCACACCGATAGGGCAAAGGGTACATCATAGTTGAGAAGAGCACGAGTGATGAAATCCTTGTTAACATCAATGAAAAGGGGATTGTGCCATAGAAATGCGTAGGGGCGACGCGTGAGCTATCACGAGGCAGTCGCCCTTTCGAGGAATGCAAAAACCGTACCAAAACCTATAACCTCGAAATACGCAGGGTTCAACCTCCCGGAGGTTACTTAGCAAAAGCTTCGCCCGTACGTCTACTCTCCCACAGCATCGCGCAGTTTCAAAATTTGTTGCTCAGGGCGACTTCGATACCAAAGATAAAGTGTCTGGGTAAAAAATCCAACACTGAATGCGGTCCATGCAACATACACTCCCACGAATTCCTGGAGTGCTACTCCACCCCACAAAATCGCACCGGCCACAGCCAGAAAAACGATGACCGACTCCGTGATACCCCTCGTCTTACGTGCATGCAGCAATATGCCTTGATAGAAACTCACAAACACGTTGAGACCTGGATTTAGCAAAGCAAACCATAACGAAATTCGTGCCAATTTGGCAAGTGCTGGTGTAAGCGCAGAAATACGTACAAACCACAGCTCCGCAAGTGGGGTACTCGCAATTAATATCAAGAAGACGGTTGCCATGCTCGATATAGCAATACCGAATCTATACAAACCAAAGTAGGATTTTGGCTCATCCAGCAGCGTAACCATTACTTCGTTATATGCCACACCCAACGATCGAAGCAGGAAGACTAATCCTGAGAGAACGGGCCAAACTGCAAGGGACTCTAATGCAGAGGGCATGCGGCTCATCGCCGCACTTCCCAAAGGTAAAATAAGAAGGGTTAGGAACGAGGTCATAGCAAGAGGGACATAAAATTCAAGAAAGTTTCTGAGGCTTAATGGCTCTTCTACCTCAGGTGCATTGCTGATCTCATCTCTGAAGACTGGTCTCACACGTATTCCCACATATACTGCTTCGCTTATAACACCAAAGGCAACTGCACTTGCTGCAACTGCCGTTCCGGGGATATTGCCCAGGCTGAAACCGACAGTAAAAACGATGACATCCGCTATCAATCGGATCAACGTACCTAATCCAATTACATCCGAATGACCAAAACGAATTAATGCACCTTGGTTAAATCGTCGATAAGCGATGGACCAGGTCCAAGGCAGCATTATGCGTAATCCAATTCGGGCCGGCTCGATAATCTCGGAAGGAGGCTGAATCAATCCGACAATAACTACATCATAAAGAGATGTGAATGAGATCAAGAAGTGAAAAGCCGTCAAGGAAACACCAGCAACCATCATAAATCGACGGAGTTTCAGGTAGGATTTCAAATCTTTGCTTAACGCTGTCGAGGCCGCGAGCAGCATGATGATCGGCGCCTCAATAATCAAAGCCACTGGGAAAACCACTCCGCCCCAGGCAGCAAGGTTCGTTTCGGGGTTTGCCAGCCTCGCCACCACTGCACTGAGCACAATTGGCTCGAGCGACATCAGAATCCAACTCGCGGCCAGAGGCCACCAGGTCTGCACGATTCTTTTAGAGGGAAGTGGAGTTATTTCGAGAGGTTGTTCCATAGCTCACGCTCAAGAAGTAGCGAGGGGAGACTGCGTTACGACCCGTATCATTCCCCGCCTCAGGTTATTTCTGGTAGATTTCCTTCTTCAACTCGGCGATGAACGGAAGGGTACGGTACGTATCCGCAAAATCAAGCCCATACCCAACGACCCAGATATTCGGAATTTCGAATCCCAGGTAGTCAAGCGGCGCATCCAAAGAATTGTGTTCCTTGCGAAGTAAAACGCATGATTTTAATGTTGCAGGTCTACGACCTTTGAGGAGACGCTGCAGGTAATTTAATGTGTTCCCCGAATCAACAATGTCTTCCACGATGATCACGTGCTTATCTTCAATTGGCTCACGGAGGTCCATGATGATGCGAACCTCCCCGGTCGATTCTGCGGTCATACCGTAGCTTGAGAGTGCCATAAAATCGACCTTATGAAATACACGCAGACAACGTGCTAAATCGGCCAAGAAAATGAAGGCACCTTTCAAGATCCCGATCAGATAAAGTTCATCCACGTCCGAGAATTCGGTCGAGATTTGATCTGCCATTTCTCTTACACGATTTTGAATTTCATCTTCTGTGAGAATTGTTCTTTCGAGGTCACCCCTCGGATCGGCCACGTTTTATTCTCCTCTGATCACAGTTATTGGCAGTAGCGGTCCATTTCAATTCCCTTTATCGGATAAAAAAAGAGAGAAAAACTTGGAAATTTCCGCGTCTGAGTATAACTGTGGGCTTGTTATGCGTCCATCTTTCGAGCCATAAAATAAGCCTCGTTATTGAATGCACGCTCCATTACGAGGCATTATCACACTAATAATTCGCACTACTAACTAACGCTTCGTCAAGGACAAAGATACCATTCATAAATCAGGTTACTGTATCTTTGACAAATGCTTATGTTGTTCCGTCCTTTATCTATCCTGTCTAAAGAATCACGTGGGCGGAACACTACGTTCGCAAAAACTTATGGAAGGATGTACTGGCGAATACGATTAGTACTTGAACCGGCGACTGAGAGCTTGTAATAAATCTGGAATACGGGTTCTAATCGATCCGAAGGTCGTTTGAGGTTGAACGCCAGGTGGAAGACCAATCGAAAGCAGGCGCTCTTTACCAAGCATCACAATCAGGCATTGCCGAGCTGCGCCCACAATGCTCATATATCGAAAATTTCCCCCGTCGAGCTCATCAAGAACTCTTTCAGCATTTGTGACCGCCGTTATTGTCATAGCCGATATGCGATCTTGATCAATAATTGGATCCGTTGGAATACAAGCAACAGTAAATCCGTTGCTATCAACCAATGCCACCCAAGATGGTTGCTTCAATTCATCAAAAAGTGAACCCAAGATCCTTTCAAGTTCACCTTGTCTGGTAATGTTGTTAGCGGCCATAATCCTCTCACACTTTCTCTAAATGCTGTACAAGGGTATCCTCACCTTGCTCTGAATGCAAGATGGCCAAACTAAAATACCAGTAAATATTGGCTAAATTGGATTATTATTTCAGAAATTTTGCGTTCTTTATATTTCCAAGTTTTTCTCAGTTTCGGGATTCAAAATAAAATCCATTCGGACATAATCCGGACAACCTCACACACCAACGAAACGTTGGCTGGTCCTTTACATTGCGTTACAATCCTAAAAGAAGTACCTTCAACCGGATTTCAGCATTCTCGGAAGCAGATTACTGAGTGCCCTGAAAATTACCCTGGAAGCGAGTGGAGGGCTATATGTGGGGCTGCCGCCCCCATACCCCCGCTTGCCATTCTCCAATCGCGAGTGAAACCGAGCGACGCAAGCGGTGGGGTATTCTGGCTTTTTCCCATACATGGGCCGACTGGGTTTCGTCATCCTTGCAATGATTGAAAATCGTGTAGATTACCTCACAAAAGCAAACCCGACCTTGAAGAGCTTATCAAATCTTTATAAGATGGTGCAGATAATTTATAAGACCCAAGAAAACATTACGAGCGTACCGAAATTGTGGACATTACAGGATTGAATGAGTATGGGTAACCATTCCAACGAAGGGCACATTCTCGTTTTAGGCTCAGCGAGTGTGGATGTCATTGGGCGTGCAAGCACAACCATCCAACCCAATACATCTAGTCCCGGACAGGTTCGAATGTCCTATGGAGGGACAGCCCGGAATGTTGCAGAAAATCTTGCTCGATTGGGCCTGAACGTCGTGCTCATCACCGCAGTGGGGAATGATGAGCCTGGCGCAAGGCTTTTAGAATACGCTGCTGAAACCGGTATCAATACGTCTCATGTATTGGTTGTACCGGGCCAATCAACCGGTGCTTACCTTGGTATCCTAGATGATCGCGGTAATTTGCACCTGGCGCTGGACGACATGAGTGTGATTCAATTCATTACGCCAGAATACCTGCGCGAGAGGCGAGAATTATTCAAAGGTGCACAAGCAATTTTCTTAGACGCCAACCTCTCAGCAAAGACAATCTCTACAGCCGTGAGTCTAGCGCGAAGGGCCAAGGTCCCTATCGCCGCAGACCCAACTTCAGTGAGTCTCGCTCCGACATTTACAGATCATTTGGCAGATTTATGGCTCATCACTCCAAATGAAGCTGAAGCTGACGAACTATGCCCTCATCCAGTCCCACACGCGGACCCGACAAGGGCCGTCGATGCGGCCAGACACTTAATCACGGAAGGTGTCGGAAATGTGATCATAACAATGGCTGAATTTGGGTTGGGGTATGCCTCAGCCTCAAGTAGTGGGCATGTCCCCGCAATTAAAACTGACATCGTCGATCCTACTGGTGCAGGAGACGCCTTAGCCGCCGCGGTGATGTACGGACTGCTCAACGAAATTCCAATTGATGAGTCGGTTCTATTGGGATTGAGCGCTGCATCACTGTCACTTCGGACTCCAGGGTCCGTTGTTCCAAACCTTTCTTTAGAGCTTCTGTACGATCAATTACGATAAGAGTTCTAAAAACCACGACCTGAGAACACAAGGAAGGTCAGACAAATATGACTGAAAGTCACCCACCGGAGAAGACAGGTAATTCAATGGAACACCCACCCTCTTGGTTAAAGATATCCTCTACCATCTTGCAGAAATTAAGCGATAAAAAGCCGGTCGTTGCATTGGAATCAACCGTCACTACCCACGGTCTCCCAAAGCCTGTAAATTTAGATCTGGCTAATCAGATGGAGGAGCAGATTCGCTCCGTAGAGGTCGAGCCTGCCACCATTGCGCTGATTCAGGGCCAGGTATGTGTAGGGTTGAGTGCAGATGAGATGGAGGGGTTAGCCTTAGCAACTGACGTCCATAAAATCAGCATTCGTGATTTGGGCGCAGCGATATCGAAAGGTCAAAGCGGAGGGACCACCGTTGCAGCCACAATGAACATCTCTCACAGAGTTGGGATCAATATTTTCGCGACTGGAGGGATTGGCGGGGTGCACCGGGGAGATTCGGGGGATATCTCCACTGATCTATTTGAACTTAGTCGAACACCGGTTGCAGTGATCTGTTCAGGTGCAAAAGCCATTCTCGATCTTCCACGCACACTGGAATGGCTGGAAACCGTAGGAGTGCCTGTCATCGGTTGGCAAACAGATGAATTTCCCGCTTTCTTTTCACAGACATCAGGCTTAGGGCTTAATCTGAGAGCAGATAATGTGTCTGAGATCGTGGACTTACTGAATGCACATTGGAGTCTCGGATTTGGTGGCGCTTTGATCTGCGTTCCATGCCCTGAGGATGCAGGTGTTCCATTAGATGTTGTAGAGGCCATTCTTGAGGTAGCATTGATGGAAGCGGAGAAAGGTGCAATCCGGGGAAAAGAACTCACACCCTTTCTTTTGAATGAAATGTCTGAACTATCCTCAGGCGCTACCTTGCGAGCGAATCTCTCTCTGCTTCGAAATAACGCCCTAGTGGCCGCTCAAATTGCGAATGCGATGGCTGATTAATTTCTACGCTCTTCGATCCCAGGAACCGTTTTTCAACTGAATCGGATTCACTCCCCAACCTTCAATCTCACATCAATTGCCCCTACACCATTTCCGATTACGCGAAGAGGATTTACCTCAACCTCAGAAATTTGAGGAAAATCTTCGACCAATTGGCTCAACCGCAATACTGCATCCAGAGCCGCTTCTCGATCCACAGGCGGCAGATTCCTATAACCATTTAGTTTTCGACCTGCCCAAGTTTTATCGAGCAACTTTTCAGCCTCCTGACGCGTCAGTGGAGAAAGTGCAAATGCAACATCTTTGAGCCCTTCAACCTCGACACCACCAGAGCCAAACATGAGCATATGGCCAAATTGTGCATCTCTTACAGAACCAAGGATGACATCCTGACCTTCGGGGACCATGGCTTGGACCATCATTTTTCGCCTATGATCATCAACATCAAGGGAATCAAAGCTCTTGGAAATCATTCGAAATCCCTCCTCCAGTTGAAATTCATCTTCGAGTTTCAACAGAACACCCCCTACATCCGATTTGTGGGTGAGTTCAGCAGAAGCGATTTTTAATACAACAGGATAGCCAACTCTCCCTGCAGCTTCCAAGGCTTCATTAAGAGTCACAATAATTTCATCCTTTGGAATTTTGATCCCATAGGCGCTAACAACCTGTGCAGCCGATACCGGATCCAGAAATCCATCACTCCGTATAAGAGAATTGGTCAACAAATTATTAACCTCATCTTTATTTACATCCTGGAATACAGTTGCTGTCTCATTAACCCTCTTTTTGCTTTCGGCCCGCTTCACCAGCACTCCCAATGCCGAAGCCGCTCTTTCCGGAAACCTATAATCGGGTATATGAGATTTGCGGAAAAGCCCAGCTGCATGAGCGATGAGTTCTTCTCCCATAAGTGCAATGACAACCGGCTTTGAGGAAGTTCTCACGACTGGGATGATTGCTCCAGCAACCTCTGCCGCGGTCGTCATGGGAGGTGGCGGCAGAATAACCATCACGCCATGTACATTTGCATCCGCAAGAAGGGCTCGCAAGCAATTAGCATATTCCGAAGGTCCAGCTGTTGCCAACATATCAACCGGATTTCTTAGGCTTGCTGCTGACGGAAGTTCTCCTTCAAGTCGTTGAATGGTTTTTGGGGCTAGCTCTGCAATTTGCAAACCTTGCGCGTCAAGTGCATCCACTGCGATTGCCCCAGGTCCACCTGCATTCGTAAGCACCGCCATATTTCGGCCTTTTGGCAGCTTGCACCAGGCCAGGGCGCGTGCCCAATCAAACATCTCCTCGCTAGTTTCGGAGCGAAGTACCCCAGCCTTTTCAAAAGCTGCGTCAAAGGCAATATCCTGCCCCGCCATGGCGCCGGTATGTGATTCAACCGCCGCGCGCCCACGTTCAGATCGGCCTACCTTTATCGCTACAACGGGAAGTTTTGCGGTCACCTCTCTTGCGCGTGCGATAAAGCCACGTCCATCACCAACCCCCTCCATATACATCGCAATTACCTTAGTGTTCTCATCTTCCGCTGTCGGGCCTAAAAGTTCAGTTTCTGTCAAATCCATCTGATTACCAAGGCTTATCAGGCGTGAAAGGCCAAATCCTTGCCCACGAGCCCAATCGATTACAGCTTCACAAATCGCTCCAGAGTGAGACAAGAAGGCAATATCACCAGGTATCGGACCTGGCAGAGGCAAGAAGGTGGTATCTATTGGCAAATGAGTATCCAAAAAACCAATACAATTTGGTCCAAGAACACGCAGGTCATATTGGCGTGCAATTTCCTGGCATCTCGCCTCCAGCGTGGCGCCGTCCTCGCCTGTCTCACGAAATCCACCTGAACCGATGATCACGTAGGGAATCCCTCTGTTGCCACAATCAATCAATGCTTGTGGGACCGCAGCTGCTGGGATAAGTATTACGGCCAAATCAACAGGATCGGGAATACTGGCGATATCAGGGACGATTTCCTTATCAAACAATCGACCCCCTCGAGGATTAACGAAATAAAGCTCGCCTTCGTAATTTGAGACAACCATGTTCCTCGCAACTCCATAACCCAATTTCGTAGGGTTTTGGGAAGCTCCGATGATGGCTACTCCTCTTGGCTTGAATAACGTCTCAAACATTAATTTTCTCCTCACTTCCAATTCAGTCTTAATCTCGTGATTCCTCAACTTCGAACTCAGGTTGCATTTTAGTTCTGGCTGAGAGGAACCGGTTAGAATCATAACAGTAACTAACACAATGACCAATGGATGTATGATAATGGCCAAATCAAATCGATCATGAGAGAGAATCCTTTGGGGTATTTGCACGTCCAAGGTGCATTTCATTGCATGCCCAATACGCGTATGTTAGAATGCCTCACAAGTTCGAGTCGTAGATAATCATCGTTTCAATAACCGACAACAATTTCTTTTTGGAGTATAAAATAGTTAGAAATCATATCCTCACACAAAACGATTAATTCCAAATCAATGAGGATCAGCGTGCTAAATACAGCAAATGAACGGATTGGCAGGTTGGAGGCTTTTGGATGGTCGAAGTAGCTATTGATAGCATTCGTGTTAGTTTAATGTCCCAACATCGCGTAGTAATTCTTAAGGATAAGGATTCAGATAGATTCCTCTCCATCTGGATCGGTCCATATGAAGCCGAAGCTATCACTGTTAGCCTTCAAGAGCTGGAAGTTTCGAGACCGCTCACACACGACTTACTTAGAAACCTTGTCTCCGCACTTGGAGCAGAAGTTAAACGCGTGAACATCACCGAATTAAAAGAAGACGTGTTTTACGCCAAGATAATTTTGAGTATGAACGGGAATGAGGTGGAAATTGATTCACGACCTTCAGATGCTCTCGCGCTTGCCGTCCGAGTGCACGTCCCCATATTCATCGATGAGACGGTGATGGAAGAAGCAGCCTCCGAGCCTGAAACAGAGGTGGGTTTTGGCGAAGTCCCAGATGAAGAAAGTGAAGAACGCCTTGAGGTATTCAAGGATTTTGTTGAATCCCTTGATTTGGGTGATGGCGATCCTTCTGAGGGGGATAAGGACTAATCCCCCGCCCTCTGCAATCATTTACAACTCAATATCCACAGCACTGGACGTACTGCCATACATGTCAGCTGACCATTCATAGGCAACGTAATCAATTATGAGCGATCTTACAACATCTCAACCTCCAACTACCAATGCATCTCAAGACGATCGTCGATCACAGGGCGTGCCATATGTCCGCGACGCTGAGGAAGCTGTTCTGGGCGCAGTGCTTGTTAATCCCGAAGCGTTTTATGACGTCGTCCAATTTCTATCATCCGAGGATTTTTTCTTACACAGAAATCGATGGATTTGGGAAGCCTTCGAAGCACTCACCGAGCAACGCATCCCAATCGATGTGCTCACCGTTTCTGAGGAATTGGAGCGAAAATCCCGTCTGGATGAGGCTGGGGGAACATCCTATCTTGCAGCCCTGATTGGAAGTGTGCCTACCTCACTTCACGCCGAAGCTTATGGACATTTGGTTGAGGAGACTGCTACTCGAAGAAGATTGTTGGAAGCCGCAAACAGTATTGCTCGACTTGCATATCAGACAGATACGCTAATTGAAGACGTTGTTAATGACGCTGAGAAAGCCGTATTTGGCGTGAGCGAACGCAGGCTCACACATGAGCTGCAACCAATTAAAAACGTTTTGAGCGATTATTATGATCGAATTGACTACCTCGCGCGCCACCGTGACGAATCTCTAGGAGTACCTACTGGTTTCATCGACCTCGATCGTCTTCTGGGAGGAATGCAACCGAGCGATCTTCTCATCATCGCCGGACGACCGGGGCAGGGCAAATCCGGTTTTTGCCTCTCAGTTGCAAAGAATGCCAGCCAATTGTTTAACAAACATGTCGCTGTTTTTTCGCTTGAGATGTCTAATGAGCAATTGGTCCAGAGGCTAATAGCTCAAGAGACAAGCATAAACTCTCAAAGATTACGCTTGGGTGATGTCCATGACGACGAATGGCCATTGTTCACCCAGGCTGTGAGCACCTTGAGTGACACCAGCATTTTCCTTGATGATACCCCCGCTATCACGCCCCTACAGCTGCGCACAAAGTGCCGCCGACTACACATGGAATTTGGCCTGGACCTGATTATTGTGGATTACCTTCAGTTGATGACAGGTGAGACACGGATGGAAAACCGAGTTCAGGAAGTGTCCTATATTTCTAGAAACCTCAAGGTTCTTGCCAGAGAATTGAATGTCCCCGTCCTTGCCGCAGCACAGTTGTCCAGAGCCGTGGAGCAGCGCGCAGATAAGAGACCGATACTATCAGATTTACGTGAATCTGGGAGCTTGGAGCAGGATTCAGATCTGGTTCTGTTTATATACAGACCTGACCAATATGAAGACGACACCTTGAAGCAAAATGTCGCTGAGATTATTGTCGCCAAACACAGGAATGGGCCCGTGGGAAGTGTTGAGTTGGTGTTCAGAAAAGATCTGGCGAAATTTGAAAACGCTGAGACCCGCCATATCTCATTCGCCGAAACTGAGTAGACTTTGAAGTTGGATAAGACCAGCGTTTACAGCAATCAATATGAGACATACAAATTCATCCCACTCACCTTTCGAGCCATCTGCTCACAACACCCAAGTTTCGAATCAGTTTTTTAGTGAGTTGCTTCCCGAGATAGACCACCTCGGTGAACTAAAATTAACACTATATGCGATTTGGGCATTTGAGAAACGAGATAGCCGGTTCCAATATTTACGCAAAACGGAGATGGCTGAGGATAATCTACTTATCGCAGCATTAAAACAACCCAACTTGTCTTCAGAAGAGTCGCTTGAAGATTCAATCGAAAGGACAATTGCCAGGGGGACCCTAATACAAATCGATTTAACATTTACCTATGGTTCGGAAACCTTCTATTTCCTGAACAATCGAAAGGGGCAGGCCGCGGTAAAAGCAATTCAGGATGGAAAATGGCAACCCGGTGATGAGCCCGATAAACCCATTGAATTACGGGTCGAGCGACCCAATATATTTACTCTATATGAACAGAATATCGGCCCCTTGACTCCGATGATCGCAGAGACTCTCAAAGACGCCGAAGAGATTTTCCCGGAGAGTTGGATCGAAGAGGCAATTGGGATTGCCGTAGAGAATAATGTCAGAAAGTGGTCTTACATCAACGCCATCCTTGACGGGTGGCAAACAAGAGGGAAGGATGCCCGAGAAGATCGAGGAGACTCTGAAAAAGCTCGCCGCCGATACCTCAAAGGCTGGTTCGACGACTGAGAGTAGCGCACGGAAGAGCAATACTCATTTAGGTGATCCAAATTGCCCGCACTGCAATGGGATTGGTTATCTACGGCGAGAATTGCCTCTTGATCATCCCAAATTCGGGAAGCTTGAAATCTGTTCTTGCCGGGATGCGGCAGTGCGTGATCGGATTCGGTCACGCCTCTTTCAATTCAGCGATCTAGACGAGTTGAAAGATCTAACCTTCGATAGTTTCAACTCTCGGGGTCGGATGGGGCTTGGTGAGCAGCAACAAGCGTCAATCGAACGCGCTTTTAATCAAGCGCGGACCTACGCAAACTCAACAAAGGGCTGGTTGCTAATTCAAGGGCGTTACGGCGTCGGTAAAACCCATCTTGCTGCAGCTATCGCGAATGAATGTGCCTCTGAAGGCATCCCCACATTATTCCTCACCGTGCCCGACTTATTGGATTCTTTGCGTGCTTCGTATAACGCCGAGGGTACAACATTCAAAGAGCGGTTCGAGGAAATCCGCAGTGCCCCATTACTGATTCTAGATGATTTTGGGACCCATAGCGCAACGGAGTGGGCGCGCGAGAAGCTGTTCCAAATTTTGAATTTTCGCTACATCAACCAATTGCCGCTGGTGGTCACATCCAACTTGGCACTGGAAGAGATCGAGGGGCGAATTCGTTCCCGCCTTTCCGATCCAGATATGGTTGCCCATATTTACATCCAGGCTCCGGATTACCGACGACCTGTAGATGATAGCGGGCAACACGAGCTTTCCTCTCTTGCACTCCATTCACGTCAAACCTTCGGTACCTTCAACCTTCGAAAGCGTGAAAATATCGACCCTGCTGATCAACGCACTCTTGAGCAGGCTTTCCGCAGCGCTCAGGCCTTTGCTGAAAATCCTGAGGGATGGATAGTCCTCACAGGCACTTACGGTTGTGGAAAAACCCATTTGGCTGCGGCAATCGCAAATTATCGCGCAAGTCAGGGATACCCCGTGATGTTCATTGTGGTTCCAGATATGCTTGATCATTTACGCTCAACCTTTAACCCTTCAAGTTCAATTTCGTACGATCGTCGTTTCGAAGAAATTCGCACAACTCCATTACTAATCTTGGATGATCTGGGAGCACAAGCGATGAAACCCTGGGTCCAAGAAAAACTCTATCAAGTATTCAACTACCGCTACAACGCCAAATTACCAACCATAATCACTTCCTCCGAGCAATTCGATGAAATTGACCCCCGCCTTAGATCCAGGATGCGCGATCAAAGCCTGTGCCAGATCAAGCCCATGACGGTCCCATCCTATCGAGGGGGACCGCCCCGTCGTAAGGCGAAACGTTGACCCTTAAAGTAAGCGCATGGTAAAATTCGCCCTGCGCCCCCATCGTCTAGGGGACTAGGACGTGGGCCTTTCAAGCCCAAAACGGGGGTTCGAATCCCCCTGGGGGCACCAAACCAAGAGCACCCGCAAGCCGGGGTGCTCTCATAGGTTAAACCCTAATTTACAAACCCTCATAATTCATTCGGCTTCCCAACCTTAAACCTATTATTTGTCCAGATAACGCTAGACAATAGCTTGACGCCGCCAAGGCTCCCATGTTAGGCTCTTGATCATTG
>JAGLGG010000190.1 GCA_023144145.1 Anaerolineales bacterium
TTGCCGTCTTTCAATGGAACGTTAAAATCAACGCGCATAAGAACAGCCTTATCTTTAACGTCAATATCTCGAATTGTTTTCTTAGTAAATATGCTCAATTTCAATCTCCCTTTGTGGGTGGAGTTATCAGCAAATGCCCGAAGTTTCTACAGCGAGTGAACAAACTCACTTGAATGTTCGTTTCCACCTCTTTGCTTTCAAGGAATTTTAGCACGCACTTCTGTTGTCTTATGCTCCGTTAGAGCAAATCAAAAAAGTATGGGCAACCGATGACGTGCGTGAGCACGCGTTGCCCATACGAGTATTACTGAAAAATCCCGCGCCGCCGCTGCCCGAGCTTGGGAGCTCGAGCAGCTTGATTCTTCAACCGCGGCTCTTACAATTTTGTTACAGCGATTTTGCCATGATTGCGGCCAGGTCTGCAGTGCGGACCGAATAACCCCATTCGTTATCGTACCAGGTTACCACTTTGGCCATGTTTTCATCCATCACGAAAGTAAACTGTGCGTCAACGACACTTGACCTTGAATCACCGACATAATCTGAGCTCACCAATGGTTCCTCGGAGAATCCGAGAATGCCCTTCATATGCCCGGATTCGGCATCTTTAAACGCCTGATGTAGCGTTTCTGTTGTCGCTGGTCGTTCTAGCTCAGCGACAAAGTCCACAACCGACACAGTTGGCACGGGAACTCGAAGGGAATATCCATCGAACTTCCCTTCTAATTCTGGGATCACCAGAGCTAACGCCCTCGCAGCTCCCGTTGTGGTTGGAATGATATTAAGTGCAGCTGCGCGGGCCCTGCGAAGGTCTTTATGGGGCAAATCTAATATTCGTTGATCGTTGGTATAGGCATGAATCGTGGTCATCAGACCCTTAACTATGCCAAAGCTGTCCTGGACCACCTTTGCCGCCGGCGCAAGACAGTTCGTCGTACATGAAGCATTCGAGACAATGTCATGCTTCTCAGAATCATACATCTCGTCATTCACTCCGAGAACAACTGTAAGATCCGGGTTTATTGCTGGTGCGGTGATGATAACTTTACGCGCGCCTGCTTCTAGATGTTTTCCGGCATCTTCTCTGGAACGAAACCGGCCTGTGGCCTCAACAATAATCTCAACGCCCTTTTCTTTCCAGGGTAATCCTGATGGATCGGAGTTGGATAGGGCTTCAATAAAGTCGCCATTGATCACCAGTCCATCTTTTCGAACCTCAACCTCTCCCTCATATACTCCATAATTGGAATCGTATCGGAACAGGTGAGCCATCGTTTCTAGATCGCCGAGATCGTTAAACGCCACGACATCAAACTCATCCGCGTACTTTTCCTTCATAATTTTTAGGACTTGTCTTCCAATGCGTCCAAAACCGTTAATTCCTACTTTTGTTGCCATTTGACTGCTCCTATGATGTGAATATCAGTTCGATTCACTGACATTGTTGACATGGTCTTGATTTAGTAATTCCAATGGCCCTGTTCGTTCTTCCAATAACGCGATCAATGTAGCACTAAGTTTTTTCGGGTCATGATGAGATGGTATCTCATTGTTTACAAGATCCGCGGTATAAATCGGTGTTGAATATCCTTGGGCTGGCGCACGCACCCAAGAAATTCCTTCAACCAAATTACCATCAAAATTATCATTTGCTACGATCAGATCAAACAAATCCCCACCGACATGTTTTTCAATGGACTGCATGTGCTTCAGTAGATTATACCCATCGGTCTCGCCCGGCTGGGTTGCTACATTACAAATGAATATTTTAAACGCGCGCGAGGCACGGAGTGCTGACACCAAATCAGGCACAAGGAGATTGGGGAGGATGCTGGTGTAGAGACTTCCTGGACCCACGATAATCATGTCAGCGTTTAACATCGCATGAAGTGTTTCAGGATATGCAGGGGGGTCACTCGGTTCAAGTTGTAGCCGTGTTATCTGCCCAGGAAATTCTGGAATGCTGCTTTCACCTTCAACTCTTACTGTTTGAGAATCTACAACAGGAGCCTTTTCAGCCACAAGGGTAACGTCCCGAAGCGTGGCAGGTAACACCTTTCCCCTTATCGCTAGAACACGCTCAGCCTCCATGATGCCTTTCTCAAAACTCCCCGTCGCCCCGGCCAGAGCAGCTATAAACAAGTTCCCAAAAGAATGTCCTTCGAGTTCCCCACCCTCACGAAAACGATACTGAAAAAGCCTTGTTAGTAAATCCTCATCATCGGAGAGTGCGGCAAGACAATTACGTAAATCCCCCGGTGGAAGCAAACCTAAAGATTTCCGCAACCTGCCAGAAGAGCCACCATCATCAGCCATTGTCACAATAGCCACGAGGTTACTCGTGTGGTATTTCAACCCACGCAATAAGGTTGATAGTCCGGTTCCGCCGCCAATCGCAACGATCCTATGCCCGCGTCCCAGACGCCGATGCTTGGCAACTTCATCTACTACCGCCCTACCAGGTCTCACATAGGGTGCGAGCAGGGTTTTACTCAAGCGAAAGGCTGAGAATCCTAAAAACAATATTCCGGTCCCACCAAAGATAACGGCTCGAAGCCATCTGGGTAAGACACTCAAACTGAGGATTTCTAGCCATGGGGAGCCGGGATTAGCACGATATATATCCAGCAGGAATATCGCCAGCCCCAAGCCTATGAGGGCTGTGCCTAGTACCATCGCGAACAGCCATCGCTTTATTCCTAATCCTGGCTGAAACCAACGCAAAAACTGCCGCCAACGGGCAGATCGATCGCTATTTCCTGCTCCAGAATCAGGTCTTAATCGCACGGCGATCACTATACCAGAGTTGATATTAAGCGTCAACGAAGGTAATTTGGGAATGATTTTTATAATATCCACTAGGGTAATTAAACTGAGACGCACAACACAATTACTTCGCCTTGCAATTGGTGACCGCTAAGTCAAGGGGTATAATCGAGTTACTATACCGATGCGAAAAGGAGGACGGCCCATGGCTAGCGTAACATTCGATCATGTAACGAAAAAGTTTGGTGATGTCGTTGCCGTAAATAATTTGGATATCAAAATTGAGGATAAGGAGTTTCTCGTACTTGTTGGGCCGTCCGGATGTGGAAAAACGACGGCCCTTCGTTTATTAGCAGGATTAGAAGAGATCACCGAAGGCAATATTCTAATTGGTGATCGGGTGGTCAATGAAGTTGCGCCAAAGGACCGTGATATCGCCATGGTCTTTCAATCATACGCGCTTTATCCTCACATGACAGTTTATGACAATATGGCATTTGGCCTTAAGCTGCGTAAAACACCAAAAGAGGATATCAAGCGTAGGGTTCATGATGCTGCCGAAATCTTGGGGATCGAAGATCTTCTCGACCGTCGTCCGCGGCAGCTCTCAGGAGGACAACGCCAACGTGTTGCTGTGGGTCGTGCCATCGTTCGAGAGCCAAAAGTGTTCCTGCTTGATGAGCCACTCTCGAACCTGGACGCAAAACTGCGTGTCCAAACCAGGGCTGAAATCAACAAACTGCACCATCGCCTGGCTACCACGTTCATTTATGTCACACATGATCAGGTAGAAGCCATGACCATGGCGACGCGGATTGTGGTGATCAAGGATGGAATCCTTCAACAACTCGATACTCCCCAGAATTTGTATGACCATCCTTCGAACGTTTTTGTTGCCGGCTTCATCGGCTCGCCATCGATGAATTTCTTTGATGCGAAGGTGGATAAATCAAACGGGAAATTCGTCGTTAATGCCGATCATTTTCAGGTGTCGATCCCTGATGAGCGAACATCCACCTACGCTCCACTCGAGGGAAAGAGTGTTGTTTTCGGAATTCGACCTGAAGATGTCCATGACCCCGCCTTCTCACCTCCTGGAATTCTCGCGGCGGAGGTTGAAGCTAATGTGGATGTCACAGAACTGATGGGTAATGAAATATTCGTTCACCTTACATTAGGTCAATCTGCATTCACTGGAAGAATTGACCCTCGAACCAGTTTCAAAACCGGCGAGAAAGCCCAAGTTGTTTTTAACATGCACAACATGCACCTATTTGAGACTGAAGGGGACCAAAAGGCGATTTAACAATTCATCCTTGGTAAACACAAACCCCCGTGTCTTTATATCCGGGGGTTTGTCACGCAAAAATAACGTGGGAGATTTCTGAACATGGCAGATTTAGATCTGATGAAGAAGTTGACAATCGCTACTTCTAGCAAAATCGTACTTCTCGTCTTCGATGGGCTTGGGGGCCTGCCTCCAGAAGCTAACGGCCTCACCGAATTAGAAGCTGCATTCACACCAAACCTCGACAAGCTGGCGTCCGAAGGAACCTTGGGGCAGACGATCCCAATTAGACGTGGGATCACACCTGGATCAGGACCCGCCCATCTTGCCTTATTCGGTTACGACCCACTCACTTTTGATGTAGGGCGAGGGGTTCTTGAAGCAACCGGAATCGGCATAAAGGTACAAATGGGCGATATTGCTGCGAGAGGCAACTTTTGCACGGTCGATGTAGATGGGAATATCACTGATCGACGAGCTGGCAGAATTTCCTCCGAGGCAGCTCAACCCCTAGTTGAAAAACTCAACAAAATCCACATCGAAGGCGTCGAAGTTGAGGTAAACCACGTCAAAGAATATCGACTTGTGGTCGTGATAAACGGAGAAGGCCTTGATCCGTCCCTTGAGGACACTGATCCTCAAAAGACAGGCGTGCCGCCCTTGGAGGTCATGCCCCAAGATCCTTCTGCAAATTTAACAGCGCAGTTTTTCAACCAGTGGATCTCAGAAGCCAGAAAAGCTCTAGCTGATCAAGAAAAGGCCAATAGCCTCACTTTGCGGGGTTTTTCCACAGATCCAGCTCTGCCAGTATTTAACGATGTTTATAATCTCAATCCCGCCTGTATCGCGGCCTATCCGATGTACAAGGGGGTATCGCGTTTGGTGGGAATGGAAGTTGTCGATTTTGAAGGTGACCTTGTGGAAGACGAGTTTTCCGCACTCGCCAGCAACTGGAATAAGTATGATTTCTTCTTTGTTCATGTCAAGAAAACCGATAGTCGGGGAGAAGATGGTGATTTCGCCGGTAAGGTGGCTGAGATTGAAGCCGTTGATCGTATCCTTCCCAATCTATTGAACTTAAACCCTGACGTTTTAGTAGTCACCGGAGATCATTCCACGCCATCGCAAATGCGTATGCATTCATGGCATCCAGTTCCGATGCTTCTTTGGGCTCCAAAGTCAGCGCGTCCGGATGATCAAAAACAATTTGGAGAGAAGAACTGCACTCATGGGGGTTTTGGGACAATACTGGCAACCGACTTGATGCCGCTGATGCTGGCACACGCAGGACGATTGGAAAAATATGGAGCGTGATTGCTAGAGAAAATGAATCCACGTCTGGAAAATCAAGCTGGCCGGGCTCCCATGCCCGGACAATTGGAAACCCCCGGGGGTTCGGAGGATATTTCCTTCAACATGACTCGACCGAACTCCCACATTGAAACGTGCAAAGGTTAGCCCTAACCAACGGTTAGCCACTTGCCTTTATCCTCCCCGGGATCCACCTCGCAACAGCATATAAAACCCCTGCTTGAATGGTCGTAAGCCCCCCAACGTAGAAAAAGACATCACGCCAAAAACGCTCCGGGTAGAGACGAATGAAAGTGTCTGTGTAACTGAATGTCCAGGTTCCAGCCTCAAAGAATATTTGATGGAAACCAACAAAAACGAATCCAAAGGCGAATATCACTCCAATGATGAGTGCACCAATGAGAATCAGCGTCCAAAGAGCCCCATTCTTGATTGCCAAGGTAGCGTAACTCAACCCTTGTGACCAACCTGCAATCACTATCAGTGCAATGAGAAGCACGAAACCCCATAAAAGGACATTATTGGTGAGAAGGACGATGGCCTTTACATCCTCCATATGGCCCAGTTCTCTAGCGTTATGCATCGGTTCACCGGATTCAAGTTTAAATTCATCAAAGTAATCTATCTCAGCGTCGTTGAGTAAGAAATCAAGGTCTATGGCTGACCAGCGAATACGGTCATCGGTGGTGAAACCGTACTGATCCTCCGGAAAGCCAGATATTCTGTACTCAAATGGAATCCATATGTTGGCAGCAAGGAGCATAATGCGAACAGTCAGCATGATAATAATGATTGGGATGAGAAGCTGTATGACAGTCCGCAAACCAGTCTTTACTGACGGTTGAAGATAGAACCGTTCATGAGACATTTGTATGCACCTTTCCCATTGGTCCAACATATGAAACAACTATCGCAGCGTATCCATACTCCCCTCGAAGATGAACCTTAGCGCGATGGCGTCAGTTAATTGCTCGATGGGTGCTTTATCGTCGGTAAAAATAATTTCTGTGGTTGGAATTGGTTGAATGTTTGTAATGGCTCTCTCCAACACATCCAGCAGCAGAGGGTCGTAATTCTGATCCTGCATGGCTATGAAGTTATCCACGAGATTTTCAAGTGATGTCTGCTTGACAGTGCCATAGAGTATCGAATTAAAGGTATCCGGAACATCGACCAAGTGCAGCGATGGGAACACGGCTCCCATCGTACCAACCATTGCTTCTATCAGTCGCCGATCATTCATCGTCCTTCCGACATTTATTACAATAACACCATTAGAATCAAGATGATCATATACCTCTTGAAAGAATTCCTGCGTGGTTAAATGCCAGGGGATATAGGGAAGTCGATATGCATCGATTCCGATAACCGAATATCTACGCTCACTCTGTTTAAGACCCCAACGACCGTCAAGCGCATAAGCCGTGAGATTTGGCTCGTTCATCTCGAAATACTCTCGTCCAACTGCAATAATCTCGGGATCAATCTCCCATCCGTCGATGGGGATGGGTCCAAAAACCTTGGTGTATTGTTTGGCAATCGTGCCAGCCGCCAATCCGACTATCCCAACCCTCTTCACATCCGTTAGCTCAGTTGGTGCGGGATTAAAAAAAGGAGCCGCCATGAAATAATCCCACGTTCCATAGGTCGCCCCCTCACTCTGGCTATAGACAGAGTGAATTCCCTGTCCTTCATTTAAAAGCAAATATCTAATTCCATCCCGCTCAACTACCTGGATATAGTTATAGGACGACTCTGTTTCGAATATTTGTCCCTGGGTTGTCTTAAATGGTCCTTGTAAGACCAACAAAGATAGGACGATTAGAATTAATGGTAGCAATAGGTAGTAAAACGCTTTTCTCGTACTCTCCAACGCAATACCAAACAGCGCAATAGAAATAAGAGTCAAACTGAATACTAAAAATGTCATTGAGGTACCGATCCATGGGATTAGCACCAGAACGGGCAAAAAGGTGCCTAGGATCGACCCCATCGTGGAAATGGCGTACACTCGTCCAGAGACTTTTCCGGCATCTTTTGTATCCTCAATTGAAAGTCTGATAGCAAATGGAGATATGATTCCCAACATGGTAATGGGTACGCTGAATAGTATCAGGATAGAGAGAAATGAACCCACCATCACCGCGGTATCCAACAACTCCACCGCAGATGCAGCGTTTAGAAGAACGGGTCTTGCCACGATGGGAACGATCCCCGAAGCGAAGGCAGCCCAGGCAAGAATTTGATAGAAGGTGATGAAACGTGGATATCGATCTGCCAGTCGGCCCCCAATGAAATACCCAGCTGTCAGATAAACAAGTATCAGACCAATAATATTCGCCCAAACAATATTGCTGGTTCCGAAAACACTGCCCAAAAGCCGTGAAGCGGATAACTCGATGCCCAGCGTCGTCAGACCTGCGATAAAGACCGCAATTAGCAATACGCGTGATTTGGTCAATTTACCAGAACGGGTGACCTCTTCATTCATGCCGCGATCCATTTTCCAGAGGTTGTGCGTCGGGAAAGTTCTTGTGCTAATGAATCCTCATAGCGGATAAGTCGTGCAGAAATCCCTGCAGATTGAGCAGCAATCAACAGGGCCTGGCTGCCCTGGGCGCCTCCGAAGCTCTCGGCATCGATGATGATGAGCACCGGAGAAAGCCCTTTTCGTATCAACTCCTGTGCCGATGCGATCACTTGAGGGCTGACGGATGAGGTCACCATGACGACGCTTGCACCTCTGGGAATCCTATGTCCTTCGACTTTGAGTAAATTCGGCAAGCTAATCTCTCCGCGCGCCTCAAGTACAGCGAGCGATTCAAGAATATGATAAAGTTGGGCCTCGCCTCTATCCGATTGAACAATGTGTCTTGCCTTGCCATGTGAAATGAAACCGAGATCGCGATCTCTTTCTAACAAATAGAGCGCTATTGAAGCCACCACAGCAACAGCATATTCTTCAGTCGATTTGGGAATTCCAAAATCACCATACACAATTCCAGCTGTAATGTCGGTAGACATCTCTTCAATCCTCCCAAATTGCACTTTGGCATATGCATCCAGAAGGATCCAGACTTCCGCCTGAGGATCAAATTCGAATTCCTTCACCATAAGTTTTTGGAGTCTCGCGGTAGATTTCCAATGAATACGATTTAGGCTGTCACCAGGCGCATACTCTCTCACTCCTGATGCATTGGGTGTGACTTGGTGTGTCTTATATTGAAGAGCATCCCCACCCGGGAGCCTTCCTGCAGGGAAAATGAAGGAGTGGATTCGCTCAGTCCGTGGCAAGACGACAAGATAATATTCTTGCTTTACTTCAATAACTCTTGGAAAAAGCCCAAATGGATCGCCTGAATGGATCTCGGCTGTTCCAACCCGAAAGCGCCCCCTTCGGGTGCACAGAGTTCGCACCACCCAGGTCTTCTCTTTCTTACTCGCGAATCCCGTCATAACGGAAGAGGCTCGATGTCCTGGAAGTTCTGAATGATCACGGATTTCGATCCAGAGTTTACCCAAGCGAGAACTATTCCGAATGACAAAACTTTCCTCAAAAATTCTTCCTACTTGAGAGCGCAGGGAGCGTGGGCGCCGACTTAATGTGATCCCATTCAATGAGATACGGGACCAACCATAGGAAATGATGAGTAGACCCGCCCATACGTAGGAAAGGTTGTAATAAGTCTTCCATCCCGTGGCCAATGCTCCAGTAATCGAGAGGATCAGAAGCCCAATAACGACCTTCGCCCTAGTACTCACCCGATGACTTCTCCTCCGGGAACTGGAAGCGAATTCAGTATTTCCTCTACGACCGCTCTCGTATTGACCTCTCGAATCCGGGCAGCTGAGCCGAGGATCATACGGTGGGATAAGACAGAACCAGCCAACGCTTTTACATCATCAGGGATTACATAATCCCTACCCTCGATCGCCGCTCGAGCTTGGGCGGTGCGGTACAAGCCTAGACTACCGCGGGGGCTTGCCCCCAGGTAAAGTTCTCCATGACTGCGGGTGGCATTCACAAGGTTCACAATATAGTATTCGATCTCAGAGGAGACTTTCACACGTCTTACAGCATCTTGTACATTCAATAACTCCTCAACTGAGATCACACGATCCAAGCTCTCAAGCGGATGCGATAACTTTTGCTGCCTCACCAAATTAATTTCATCTCGTAACATCGGGTAGCCGATATTGATACGCAGTAGGAAGCGGTCAAGTTGTGCCTCTGGAAGAGGAAACGTTCCTTCGTATTCAATCGGGTTCTGCGTCGCCAGCACAAGAAAAGGTTCAGGCACAGGATGAGTCACACCGTCAACAGTTACCTGGTGTTCCTCCATCGCTTCCAACAAAGCTGCTTGAGTCTTGGGGGTTGCCCGATTGATTTCATCGGTTAGAACAATTTGGGCCATGATCGGCCCTGGGCGGAATTCGAATTCTGAAGTTTTTTGGTTGAAGATCGAAACACCGGTGACATCACTTGGGAGCATATCCGGTGTAAATTGAATTCGTTTAAAGCTGCAACCCACTGATCTAGCCAGGCTTTTTGCCAGGACAGTTTTTCCAGTGCCTGGGACATCTTCAATTAAAACATGTCCCTTACAGATCAAACCGATAATTACCAAATGGATCGCCTCAGTCTTACCAACGATTACCTTTTCAACATTTTCAACTACTTTCAGGATGGTTGATTGAGCGTTTTGCATTAAAACTCCTGACTAGAAATACTCGAGTGGGTCATAAAGTTGAAAATTCCAAAATAAACCTACAACCACCGGCTCCAATCTAGTGTTCCGTCAACGTGATTGTTTAAACAAGATAGAAAATGGACGGAACACTCATCTCACCCAAAGACGGTCCCAACAAAATTAATTCTAACCTACCTTGGGAAGATATGTATTCACCTCTCAATCTGTCGTAACCGACTGAGCCATATGCGTGAAGTGAAACTCACTTTTATGTGCAGAACATCAG